>JANNDW010000108.1:0-11977 GCA_031378125.1 Methylibium sp.
TCGGCCTGGCGGCCGGCATCGACGGCCTGGTGCACCTGTCCGACCTGTCCTGGCACGAGCCTGGCGAGGTGGCGGTGCGCAACTACAAGAAGGGCCAGGATGTCGAGGCCATCGTGCTGGCCGTCGATGTGGAACGCGAACGCATTTCGCTCGGCATCAAGCAACTCGACTCCGACCCGTTCACCAGCTACACCTCGGTCAACGACCGCGGCATGACGGTGACCGGCAAGGTGAAAACGGTCGATGCGCGCGGCGCCGAAATCCAGCTCAACGACGACGTGACGGGCTATCTGCGCGCCTCCGAAATCAGCCGCGACCGCGTCGAAGACGCACGCAACCTGCTCAAGGAAGGCGACGAAGTCTCGGCGCTGATCATCAACGTCGACCGCAAGACGCGTTCGATCCAGTTGTCGATCAAGGCCAAGGACAACGTCGACAACCAGGAAGCCATGCAGCGCCTGTCGCAGACCAGCGAGCGCGAAAACGCCGGCACCACCAGCCTGGGCGCCCTGCTGCGCGCCAAGCTGGACAACCAGAACAACAACTCCTGATTGTTGTTCCCTTGGGTGACGCTTTGGCGCACTGGCACCAGGCCCCCATCCCGGCCGAAGGCTCGGCCCTGCATGGCCGAGCCGCTGCGGTGGGGCAAAGCCTTGCTTTGCCGATTCCCACCTCCGCCCCCCAGTGGGGGAAGGAGGGGCCGGTGCGCTGGTCCGAACTTGTGGCGCTGCGGGCCGAGCGCCGGGCCGCTCCCAAGCCGGCCCGCGTCCCCTCGGGGGACCGCCTGACGTACTCGTCGGTCAAGGGGCTCCAGTGACCCGGTCCGACCTCGTGGTGCAGCTGGCTGAGCGCTTCAGCCAGCTGACCCACCGCGACACCGAGTTCGCGGTCAAGACGATTCTGGATGCGATGTCCGACGCGCTCGCGCGCGGGCACCGCATTGAGATCCGCGGCTTCGGCAGCTTCTCCATCAACCGCCGTCCGCCGCGAGTGGGCCGCAACCCGCGTTCCGGCGAACAGGTGGTGATCCCCGAAAAGCTGGTTCCTCACTTCAAACCTGGCAAGGCCTTGCGCGAAGCCGTGGATGAGAAGATGCCGCCGGACGGCAAGGCGGCTCCGGCCGGCCCACCCACGCCGGCCAAGCCTGGCTCCTGAGCGGCGCGTTCGGCCTGTCACCGTCGCCACCGTGGCACTTGAGACCTGATGCGAATCCTCACTTGGCTGTTCCGGGCTGCCGTCTTTTTTACCCTGTTTGCCTTTGCGCTGAACAACCAGCACGAAGTGGACGTTCGCTGGTTCTTCGGCCGCGAATGGCGTGCGCCGATGGTGTTCATCGTGCTCGCCGCATTTGCGCTCGGTTGCGCGTTCGGTGTCTTCGCGATGGTGCCGAGCTGGTGGCGCCACCGCCGGGTCGCGAAACGGCATTCCGACGACACCCCGCTCGTCGCCGAGCCAGCCGCAACCGTGCCGGCGCCAGACTCTTTGTTGCAAGCTCCGCCACGCGATGGACTTTGACCTGCAGTGGCTGCTGCTCGGCCTGCCGGCGGCCTTTGCCATTGGCTGGCTCGCCTCGCGCTTCGACATGCGCCAGTGGAAGCGCGAGCAGAAAGACTCTCCGAAGGCCTACTACAAGGGCCTCAACCTGCTGCTCAACGAACAGCACGACAAGGCGATCGACGCCTTCATCGAGGCGGTTCAACAAGACCCCGACACCTCTGACCTGCACTTCGCGCTGGGCAACCTGTTTCGCCGGCGTGGCGAGTACGAACGCGCGGTCCGTGTGCACGAGCATTTGATGAACCGCGCCGACCTGCCCAAGAGTGAACGCACGCGCGCCCAGCACGCGCTCGCGCAAGACTTCATGAAGGCGGGTTTGTTCGACCGCGCCGAGCAGGCCTACCAGGCACTGCACGGAACCGCCTTCGACATCGAAGCGCGGCTCGCGCTGCTGACTTTGCACGAGCGCTCGCGCGACTGGCGCGCCGCGGTCGACGATGCACAGCACCTCGAACTCACCGGCACGGCCTCGTTCGCCTCGCGCATATCGCACTACTGGTGCGAACTGGCGCTCGAGGCCGATGCCAAGCAGCAGACCGCGGTGGCCGACGAGGCCCTGCGCTTTGCCCGCGAGGCTGCACCGAGGGCGGCCAGGCCGCTGGTGCTGGCCGGCCAACGCGCGGTGGCCGGCTCCGAACCTGCGCTGGCCCTGTCGTTGTGGAGCGAGCTGTCGGCGGTGCAGCCCGAGGCCTTCAGCCTGGTGGCGCGCGACTACGCGGCCAGCGCCACGGCCTGCGGCGAAGGCGCAGCCGCGCTCGGCAAACTGCGCGCGCTGTACCTGCGCACGCCCACGATGGACCTGCTGCAGGCCATTGGCACGCTCGAGCCCGACCCCGAACGCCAGCGCGAGCGTCTGCTGGCCCATCTGCGTGAGCAGCCAACCCTCTCCGCCGCCCAGGCCTTGCTGGCCCAAAGCCAAGGACGGACACTCATCGACACCGAGGCAAGCAGCCTGCGTGACGCGCTGAGCCGCGCCGCGCGGCCCTTGCAGCGCTACCGTTGTGCGGCTTGCGGCTTCGAGGCGCAACATTATTTCTGGCAGTGTCCGGGCTGTTTGAACTGGGACAGCTACCCGCCGCAGCGGCTGGAGGATCTGGGATGAGTACTGCAATTGCCCGCCTACCAATGGCGCGCGAGCGTCTCGCACGGGCCCGTGTGCTGGTGGTCGGCGACGCCATGCTCGACCGCTATTGGTTCGGCGCGGTCGATCGCATCTCGCCGGAAGCGCCGGTGCCGGTGGTGCGGGTGACCCGCGAGGAAGAGCGCTTGGGCGGCGCTGCCAACGTGGCCCTGAACGTCAAGACCTTGGGCGCCCAAGCCACCTTGCTCACGGTCGTCGGCGACGACGAGCCGGCCCGCAAGCTGCGCCAGTTGCTGGCCCAGCACGGGGTGAGCGCGTTGCTCGGCAGCGACCAAAAGCTCTACACCATCGTCAAGCTGCGCGTCATTGGCCGGGCTCAGCAATTGATCCGCGTGGACTTCGAGAACCAGCCCGACCACGAGGTGCTGGCCAGCATGCTGACTGACTTTGAAGCCGCCTTGCCCGACCATGACGCGGTGCTTTTCTCCGACTACGGCAAGGGCGGCCTGACGCACATCCCGCGCATGATCGAGATGGCCAAGGGTCTGGGCAAACCGGTGCTGGTGGACCCCAAGGGCAGCGACTACAGCCGTTACGCGGGCGCCACCGTCATCACCCCCAACCGGGCCGAACTGGCGCAGGTGATCGGCGCCTGGAAAGACGAAGCGCAATTGCACGAGCGCGCTCACGGCCTGCGCCAACAATACGGCTTGGCCGGGCTGTTGCTGACCCGATCCGAGGAAGGCATGTCGCTATTCGACGATGCCGGGCATGCCCAAGTGCCCGCGCAGGCGCGCGAGGTCTTCGACGTGACCGGCGCCGGCGACACCGTGATTGCCACGCTCGCCACCATGCTGGCGTGCGGCCTGAGTCTGCGCGAGGCGATGCCGATTGCCAACCGCGCGGCCAGCATCGTGGTGGGCAAGTTCGGCACCGCCAGCGTGGCCTACGAAGAATTGTTTGAATGAAGGGGCCCGTATGAAAGTCGTGGTGACAGGCGCCGCCGGCATGATCGGCAGCAACCTGGTTCATGGGCTCAACGCCATCGGCATCGACGACGTGATCGCCGTCGACGACCTGACCGACGGCCCCAAGTACCGCAACCTGCTGGGCGCGCAGCTCAGCGACTATTTCGACAAGAGCGAGTTCTACGCCCGCTTCATGCGCGGCGAGTTCGGCAAGGTCGACGCGGTCCTGCACCAGGGCGCCTGCTCAGACACCATGGAGCACAACGGCCGCTTCATGCTGGACAACAACTACCGCTGCTCCAAAGACCTGCTCGACGCCTGTCAGGCACAAGGCACGCGGCTGCTGTACGCGTCCTCGGCGGCCACCTATGGGGGCAGCGCGTCGTTTCGTGAAGAGCCCGCTTTCGAGCGGCCGCTCAACGTCTACGGCTACTCCAAGCTGCTGTTCGACAACGTGGTTCGGCGCATGCTGCCCGGCGCCCAAGCCGGCAAGAGCGCGCAAGTCGCCGGCTTTCGCTATTTCAACGTCTACGGACCGCGCGAACAGCACAAAGGCCGCATGGCTTCGGTGGCGTTCCACCATTTCAACCAGTTCCGCGAGACCGGCAAGGTCAGGCTGTTCGGTGAGTACGGTGGCTACGCGCCCGGCCAGCAGTCGCGCGACTTCGTGTTCGTCGACGACGTCGTCGCCGTCAACCTGTGGTTTCTGCAGCACCCGCAAAAGAGCGGCATCTTCAACCTGGGCACCGGGCAGGCGCAACCGTTCAACGACGTTGCGGTGGCAGCGGTCAACGCGGCGCGGGGCCTGAAGGGCGAACCGGCGTTGCCATTGGCGGCGCTGGTGCAACAAGGCTTGATTGAATACATCGCCTTCCCCGAGACCCTGGTGGGCAAGTACCAATGCTTTACGCAGGCCGACCTGACCCGGTTGCGGGCCGACGGCTGCACCCATTCGTTCGCCAGCGTGGAAACCGGGGTGCAACAGTATGTTTGCTGGCTGCAACAGCAAGCCCCGTAGGCGCAGACGTCAACCCGGTCGCGGCGCGAGCCGTTGTAGGCCCTGCGGGCAGGCTCTGTGCGAGCCGCGCCCCAACCCTGTGGCCGAAACCCTGCAAACGGCCTCAACGCTCTCTCAACCTGAATCGAGGAAGACACATGATCAAGAAACTCCTGGCCATCTTGCTGGCCCTGTTCGCCGCGGTCGCGTTCGCCGCTGTTGACGCCAACAAGGCCACCCAGGCCGAACTGGAAGCCGTCAAGGGCATCGGACCGGCCATTTCCACCAAGATCATTGACGAGCGCAAGAAGGCACCGTTCAAGGACTGGAACGACATGGTCGAGCGTGTCAAGGGCGTTGGTGAAGGCAATGCCGCGAAGTTCTCCACCGAAGGGCTGACCGTCAACGGCGCGGCCTTCACCGGCGCAGCGCCGGCTGCCGCGGCTGCCAAGAAGGAAGCCAAGCCGGCCGCTGCTGCAAAGGCCGAAGAGAAGAAGTCTGCCGCCACCGCCGCCGCACCGGCTGCCGCCGCGGCACCGATGGCCAAGGCCGAAGCGAAGGCCGACGTGAAGGCCGACGCAAAAGCGACCGACAAGCCAGCGGCAATGAGCGCCGACGACAAGAAGGCCGCCGCGAAGAAGGCGAAGGAAGAGAAAGCCGCCGCCGCGAAGAAGGCCAAAGAAGACAAGGCCGCTGCTGCGATAAAGGCCAAGGAAGACAAGGCCGCTGCTGCCAAGCCGGCCGCTGGCAAGGCGTCCGAACCCAAGCCCACCAAGTAAGCCCGCGGGTTTTTCTTGGTGACCGAACGCCCCGCTTTCGCGGGGCGTTTTTCATTCAAACTCGGTCAGCTCGAAGCCGCTGGGAACGGGCTCGGCGCGCGGGCGCTGCCTGCGCTCCCAGCCGAAAAATTCCACCACTTCATCGCGACGGCTCAGCGTGTCGGCCGCTCCGAGCGCCACCAGTTCGCGCGTGTAGGCCGACTCGAACAGCAGGTAGCTGGCCAGCGCCGCGCCGCGCGCGTCCTCGCCGCGGCCGGACACGCCCACGCCGCGCAGCATGGCCCGGATGGGCGCGGGCAGGCTGCCCAGGTGCTTGGCCGCGAGGTCGTCCAAACGCTGGCTGGGCGCGATCACCAGCACCTCGATGGGCCGCAGCGTGGTCCTGGCCAGCGCGTGCGCCGGCAGCAGCTTGAGCGTGCTGTTGATGCGCTGCAAACGTTCCACATCGACCGCCAGCGCATCCAGAAAAATGTTCGACAGCGCATGCCCCGCGATCTGCGCCAGGTTCGGGTACTCGCTGCTCCCGATGCGCGGCCCGGCGGGCTCGTGCATGCGCCCGGCCCCCACCACCAGGATGCGCTGCGCGCCCAGGTGCACGGCGGGCGATATCGGCGCCGACTGGCGCATCGAGCCATCACCGCAATATTCGATCCGGCCGTCGATGTGCAGCGGCTGGGCCGGAAACACAAAGGGAATCGCCGACGAGGCCAGCAGGTGCGCCACCGTGATTGAATCGCGCACGGCGATGCGCTGCGACCGGGTCCAGGGTGCGATGGCCACCGCCGCCTCGTAGAACGTGACATGCAAGCCCGAACCGTAGCTCGACGCCGTCACGGCCAGGGCTTGCAGGTGCCCCAGGCTCATCATCAATTGCACACGTTGCGGGCTGACCAGGTGCTCGAGCAACAAGGACAAAGGTTCGTTGTCCAGCAGCGATCGCGGTTTGGCGCGCCGCCAGCGAGCGATGAGCCAGCCCAGCGACATCATCGTCAGCCACTTGGCGCCGGTGCGAAGCACACCAATCGAGTCCGAGCGGTAAACCTGCTCGGCATGGAAGTTCTCCCACACCTCGCAAAGGCTCGCGACGGCAGCATCAAAATCATCGGCCCTGCAGGCCAACGCCGCGGCGTTGATGGCGCCGGCCGAGGTGCCGGTGATCACGGGGAAGGGGTTCACGTTCGGCGCCCGGCAATCGCGCCGGATTTGTGCGACGGCCTTGAGCACACCCACCTGATAGGCGGCACGGGCACCGCCGCCCGTCAGCACCAAACCCGTCGTCACCGTGCTATCCGTCATCGCCCGCCCTGCGGCGCCCCATCGCCATCGCGGGGCCATGGTAGGTCAAGCCGGCCCGGTGCGGGCCTGCGGGAATGCCGACAAATCGACACTCGCTGCCAGCATTCCCGCCAGCGGCTGGCGCCGCCGGGCAACCCGCCGCGAGCCGCCTGTGCAACGCCGCGGTGTTGCGCGGGTCAGTCGTAGACGATGTCCGCGTGGCCCTGGCCGGCGCCGGCGCGCCAGCGCTCCAGCGCCGCATCGCAGGGGAAAAAGCGCGCACCGTCGCCCAGGTCGAGCTCGGCGCTGACCTGCTGGCGCCGCAGCTGCAAACGCACCGTCAGACCCAGGGGCAGCTCGCCCTGCTCGGTGGCCACACGGCGCACGGGAAACTCGCGCAGCACCTCGGCCACCGGCGGAATGCTGCCGTTGACCTCGACCCGCAGATACTTGCCGAAGCGGCAGCGCGCGCCGGCCAGGTCCCACACCTGCTGCACATTCAGGCGCATGCCGCCAGAGAAGCGGTCGGGCTGAACCTTGCCCAACACGATGATCAACTCGTCGTCCTTGAGCAGCTCTTTGTGGGCGTTGAGGAGTTCTTCGTTGACGACCGCCTCGATGGTCTCGGTCTTGTCGTCCAGCTTGAAGATCGCCACCCGCCCGCGCTGCCCGTTGACCACCCGCAGGTCGCCGACGATGCCGGCCAGCACCTGCGGCTCGCGGGTGTCGATCAGATCGGCAATGCGGCGCTTGGCAAACCGGCGCACCTCGTCGGCGCTCTGGTCGAACAGGTGGCCCGAGAGGTAGTAGCCGAGCGCGGTTTTCTCCAGCAGCAGACGCTCCTTGATGCCCCAATCCTGCGCGGCGATCAGTTCGGGTTCGTGGGTGCTGGCCGCATGCTGGTCGTGATCGTCCGGGCCGAAGTCGAACAGGCCGGTCTGGTGGGCGTTGGCGGTCTGGGTGTCGGCAAAGTCGAAGGCCAGGCCCACGCTGGCCATCAGCGAGGCTCGCGTCGGCGTGAGGGTGTCAAATGCGCCCGCCTTGATCAGCGCTTCGACCGTGCGCCTGTTGATGCGGCCGCGGTCGACACGGGCGCAAAAGTCGAACAGCGACTTGAACGGGCCAGCCTCGTTTCGAGCCTGCAGGATGGCCTCGATCGCGACCTGCCCGGTGCCCTTGATCGCACCCAACCCGTAGCGCACCACTTGGTCGGCGATCGGCTCGAAGCGGAAGGCGCAGATGTTGACATTGGGTGGCTCGAACGCGAGCCCCAGGGCCACCGCGTCGTCGTGAAAGATCTTCAGCTTGTCGGTGTCGTCCAGCGCCACGCTCATGTTGGCGGCCGTGAATTCGGCCAGGTAGTGCACCTTGAGCCAGGCCGTGTGATAGGCCAGCAACGCGTAGGCGGCCGCATGCGATTTGTTGAAACCGTAGCCGGCGAACTTTTCCATCAGGTCGAAGATCTCGTTCGCCTTGAGCTCGCCGATGTTGTTCTTGGCCGCTCCCTGCGCGAAGGTGGCGCGGTGCGTCATCATCTCCTCTAGACTCTTCTTGCCCATCGCGCGGCGCAGCAGGTCGGCCCCGCCCAGCGAGTAGCCGCCGACGATCTGGGCCACCTGCATCACCTGTTCCTGGTAGACCATGATGCCGTAGGTCTCGCGCAAAACCTCTTCCATCAGCGGGTGCGCAAATTCCACTTCTTCGCGGCCGTGCTTGCGCGCGCAGAAGGTCGGGATCAGGTCCATCGGGCCGGGGCGGTACAGCGCCACCAGCGCAATCACGTCCTCGAACACGCTGGGCTTGGCGTCGCGCAGCATGCGCTGCATGCCGGAGCTTTCGAGCTGAAACACGGCCACCGTCTTGCCTTCGCTCATCAGCTGATAAGCGCCAGCGTCGTCCAGCGGCAGCTTCTCGAAAGCAAAGTCGGCCTGGTCCTTGTGGCGGGCGCGGATCAGGTCTTTGGCCAGCTCCAGCACCGTCAGCGTGGCCAGGCCCAGGAAGTCGAACTTCACCAGGCCGATCGACTCGACATCGTCCTTGTCGAACTGGCTCACCGCGCTGTCGCTGCCGGGCTGCATGTACAGCGGGCAGAAGTCGGTGATCTTGCCCGGTGCAATCAGCACACCACCGGCGTGCATGCCGACGTTGCGCACCAGGCCTTCCACCCGTTCGGCCAGCGCCAGCAGTTCGGCCACTTCTTCCTCGGCCTTCTCGCGCTGCTCGATCTCGGGCGCTTCGACCCGCGCGTAGATCACACCGCTGTCGGGCGGCGACGGGGGCCGCTTCAAGGTCACCGTCTTGCCCGGCGGCGCCGGCACGAGCTTGGCAATGCTGTCCACGTGGCCGTAGCCCATGCCCAGCACGCGGCCCACGTCGCGCAGCGCGGCCTTGGCGGCCATGGTGCCGAAGGTGGCGATCTGGCTCACCGCGTCGCGGCCGTACTTCTGCTTCACGTAGTCGATCACGCGGTCGCGGTTGGCCTGGCAGAAGTCGATGTCGAAGTCGGGCATCGACACCCGGTCGGGGTTGAGAAAGCGCTCGAACAGCAGCTGGTAGCGCAACGGGTCCAGACCGGTGATGTTGAGCGAATAGGCCACCAATGAGCCGGCACCCGACCCACGGCCTGGGCCCACCGGGCAGCCATTGCTCTGCGCCCAGTTGATGAAGTCGGCCACGATCAAAAAGTAGCCGGGGAAGCCCATCTTCAGAATCGTGTTGATCTCGAAATCCAGCCGCTCGACATAGCGCGCGCGCTGCTCTTCGCGCTCGACCTCGTTCGGGTAGAGCTGCTTGAGGCGCGCCTCCAGCCCGTCGTGCGAGGCGGTCCGAAAGTACTGTTCGATCGGCATGCGCTCGCCACCCACCAGCGGCGTCGGAAAGTCGGGCAGTTGCGGCTTGCCCAGCACCAGGCTCAGGTTGCAGCGCTTGGCGATCTCAACCGTGTTGCGAACCGCGCTGGGCAAGTCGGCGAACAGCGCTTCCATCTGCGCCTGCGTCTTGAAGTACTGCTCGCGGCTGAAGCGTTTGATCCGCTTCGGGTTGCTCAGCATTTCGCCCTCGGCCACGCAGACGCGGGCTTCGTGCGCTTCAAAATCATCCGGCGTTGAAAACTGCACCGGATGAGTGGCAACCAACGGCAGCTTCAAAGCCGCCGCCAATGCGGCCGCCGCGCGAACATGCGCTTCGTTGCCGGGCAGCCCGGCGCGCTGCACTTCGATGTAGAAGCGATTCGAAAACAGCTCGGCCAATCGGCGCGCCGTTGACGCAGCGCGGGTCGAATCACCCGCCACCAGGGCCTGCCCGACGGCACCCTGCTCGGCCCCGGACAGCACGATCAGACCGGCGCTGAACTGCTGCAGCCAGTCCCACTTGACCCAGGCTTGCGCTCGTTGGGCGTTGAGCAGCCAGGCGCGCGAGATCAGCTCGCACAGGTTCAGGTAGCCGCGCGTGTCTTGCGCCAGAAGCAGCAGCCGGCTGGGCCGCTTGTCGCCCCCGCTCGCCTCCATCCAGAGGTCGGCGCCGAGGATGGGCTTGACACCGCAGCGGCGTGCCGCGGTGTAGAACTTGACCGCACCGAACAAGTTGGACAGGTCGGTGATCGCCAGTGCACCCTGCTCATCGGCCGCCGCGGCATCGGTCAATTCGTCGATCCGCAGGCTGCCGTCTACGACAGAAAACTCGGTGTGGGTGCGCAGGTGAATGAAGGCCATGCGCAGCATTTTAGGGACGCGCGGGTCGGTGCGACCCTCCGTAAAATGCGCGTCGTGACGACCATCCTGAACATCAGCGCCTACAAGTTTGTCAGCGTGAGCGACACGGCGGAGTTGCGTGAGAGCGTTCGCTCACAAGCGCGGGCATCTGATTTGAAAGGAACGGTGCTGATCGCCGAAGAGGGCATCAATTTGTTCGTCGCCGGCACGCCGGCATCGGCGCTTGGCTTCGTTGCGTGGCTGCGCACCGACACGCGTTTTGCCGATCTGGCGATCAAGCAAAGCCGCTCCGATGGGTTGCCCTTCGGCCGGCTTGAGGTCAAGGTCAAGGCCGAGATCATCCGCATGAACCATCCGCTGATCCGGCCGCAATTGCAGCGAGCGCCGGCCGTGCAACCCGAACAGTTGGCACGCTGGCTGGACCAGGGACATGACGACGCCGGCCGGCCCGTGTTGATGCTGGACACGCGCAATGGATTCGAAGTGACGCACGGCCGCTTCAAGGGCGCGATCAGCTGGCAGCTGTCCAAGTTCAACGAGTTTCCGCAAGCGCTACTGGCCCACCGCGAGCAGCTGCGAGGCAACACCGTGGTGAGCTATTGCACCGGCGGCATTCGCTGCGAAAAGGCCGCGCTGTTCATGCTGGAGGCCGGCGTGCACAACGTGCTGCAACTCGAAGGCGGCATCCTGAAATACTTCGAGCAGACCGGTGGCGCGCATTTCGAAGGCGAGTGTTTTGTCTTCGATTCGCGCGCGACCCTGAACACCGAACTTCAGCCTCCGGGCTAAGGTGTAAGGTACTGCCCTCGCGAACGACCGACCCCAACCGCCGCGCGTACGCGTGCAGGAGCCGACCGATGAACCGAATCAATCCCCGAAACCGAATCGACACCGCGCCCGGTGCGCTGGCGACTCGCTACGCCGACGTTCGGCAGGCCACGCTGGCGCTTGCCGCGCCGCTGTCGCCAGAAGACTGCCAGATTCAGTCGATGCCCGACGCCAGCCCCGCCAAGTGGCACCTGGCGCACGTGACCTGGTTCTTCGAGACCTTTGTGCTGGAGCGGTTCGAGCCCCGCTTCAAAGCGTTCGATCCGGGCTTTCGCGTGCTGTTCAACAGCTACTACCAGGGGGTGGGCGAGCAGCATCCACGCGCGCAGCGCGGCCTCATCACCCGGCCCACGCTGGACGACATCAGGCGCTATCGCGGGCAGGTGGATGAACGGGTTCAGGCGGTGCTCGCCGCGCACCCGGATGAGGCCGCGCTGGCCCAGTTGGTGTCGCTGGGGTTGCAGCATGAACAACAGCATCAGGAGTTGCTGTTGACCGACATCAAACACGCCCTGAGCTTCAACCCCACGCGCGCGGCCTATGCCCGCCGCTGGCCGATGGCCAGGGTGCAACCACAACCGCTGCAATGGTTCGGCTACGCCGGCGGGCTGCTCGAACACGGCTTCGACGCCGACAGCGATGGCCCGTTCTGTTTTGACAATGAAACGCCGCGCCACACCACCTACACCGCGCCCTTCGAGCTCGCCTCGCGGCTGGTGACCTACGACGAGTACCTGGCGTTCATCGACGATGGCGGATACCAGCGGCCCGAACTCTGGTTG
>JANNDW010000153.1:0-35175 GCA_031378125.1 Methylibium sp.
GAAGGCATGAAGTACGTGGCCGCCGGCATGAACCCGATGGACCTCAAGCGCGGCATCGACAAGGCCGTGCTGGTCCTGGTCGAGCAGCTCAAGAAGCAGTCCAAGCCCACCACCACTTCGAAAGAAATCGCCCAGGTCGGCACCATCTCGGCCAACAGCGACGATGAAGTGGGCAAGATCATCGCCGAGGCGATGGACAAGGTCGGCAAAGAAGGCGTGATCACCGTCGAAGACGGCAAGAGCCTGAACAGCGAACTCGAAGTCGTCGAAGGCATGCAGTTCGACCGCGGCTACCTGTCGCCCTACTTCATCAACAACCCCGAGAAGCAGTCGGCCGTTTTGGACAACCCGTTCGTGCTGCTGTTCGACAAGAAGATCAGCAACATCCGCGACCTGCTGCCCACGCTGGAAGCTGTGGCCAAGGCCGGCCGGCCGCTGCTGATCGTGGCCGAAGAAGTCGAAGGCGAGGCTTTGGCAACGCTCGTCGTCAACACCATCCGCGGCATCCTGAAGGTCGTGGCCGTCAAGGCGCCGGGCTTCGGCGACCGCCGCAAGGCGATGCTCGAAGACATCGCCATCCTGACCGGCGGCAAAGTCATCGCTGAAGAAGTCGGCCTGACGCTCGAGAAGGTGACCTTGGCCGACCTGGGCCAGGCCAAGCGCGTTGAAGTGGGCAAGGAAAACACCACGATCATCGACGGCTCGGGCGCGTCAACCGACATCGAAGCGCGCGTCAAGCAAGTGCGCGTTCAGATCGAAGAAGCCACCAGTGACTACGACCGTGAAAAGCTGCAAGAGCGCGTGGCCAAGCTGGCCGGCGGTGTGGCGCTGATCAAGGTGGGTGCTGCCACCGAAGTCGAGATGAAGGAAAAGAAGGCCCGCGTCGAAGACGCCCTGCACGCCACGCGTGCCGCGGTGGAAGAAGGCATCGTGGCCGGTGGTGGCGTGGCGTTCCTGCGCGCCAAGCAATCGGCCGGTGCGATCAAGGGAGACAACGCCGAACAGGACGCCGGCATCAAGCTGATCCTGCGCGCCATCGAAGAGCCCATCCGTATCATTGTCCAAAACGCCGGTGACGAGCCGAGCGTGGTGGTGAACGCGGTGTTGGCCGGCAAGGGCAACTACGGCTACAACGCCCAAAACGGCCAGTATGGCGACATGATCGAGATGGGCATCCTGGACCCGACCAAGGTGACGCGCACTGCGCTGCAAAACGCCGCTTCGGTGGCCAGCCTGATGCTCACCACCGAGGCCATGGTCTGCGAAGCGCCGAAGGACGAAGCCGGCGCCGGCGGTGGCATGGGGGGCGGCATGGGCGGCATGGGTGGCATGGGCGGCATGGACATGTGAAGCCAGCCTGAGCCGCCGAAGCGAAGTGCCTGTGCAACTGCACAGCGTGGGCGGCTCGAACTTGCGCCTACTCTGCACAACGGTGTAGGCGGCGCGGTCTGGCGCGAGCGCTCGCGCTCAAAACGTTCTCGTTCCAACGTTCTCGTTCCAACGTTCTCGTTCCAAGAAAAAGGGCTGCAGCGATGCAGCCCTTTTTTCATGGCTGCGCTGAAATGCCAAGTCCGTCACGCCGCGGCCCGCCTCCCGGTTGGCCCGCCGATCGGCCGTTCTCGGCGCCGCCGCCAACCCCCGCCCCGGAACCGCTCAAGGCCGCGCCAGCGGCGCCGATATACAGGTTCAAACCCAGCGTGTTCGTTGGATCGGCCAAAGCGCGCCGGCTTTGTAATCAGTTCTCGTGGCGCAACCGGTGCGCCGCGCTCAAACCGCCGACCTGCCGCCTTGTTGCCACTTTCACCTGGAATGCCGTCCGTGGAGCCCACTCTGCAAGCACCACAAGCCAAACCCGCCGACATGCAGACCGCGCCTGCCCGGGTGGAAGCTGCCGGCACGTCCAGGCTGAACAGTGTTGGCGCGGTGCTGGTGCTGCAATCGCGCGCGCTCTCGCACGACCGTTTTGCCACCGCCGCCGCGTCGGTGGTGGCCGATCTGGCGGTGCTGCTGCGTTGCGAGCGGGTCAGCCTGGGCCTGTGCACGCGGCAGCGCGTGCGCGTGACCACGATCTCGGGTGTGACCGATCTGCGCGCCCGGCAGGACGCCGTGCGCAGGGTCGAGCAGGCGATGCAAGAGGCGCTGGACCAGCGCAGCGCCGTCGTCTACCCGCTGCCGCCCGGCACCGCGCCCAACGTGACGCTGGCCCATGCCGGCCTGGCACAGAGCAACGGCCGGCTGTCGATCTGCACCTTGCCGATCGTCTGTGGCGACCGCGCCATCGGTGCGCTGCTGTTCGAGCGGCGCAATGGTTTCGACGCGCGCGCCCTGCAGCTCGCCAAGGACGCGGCCCTGTTCATCGGCCCGGTGCTGATGCTGCAGTGGCGCGCCGAAGGTGCGCTGCAAACTCGATTTGACGCCACCGCCGGCTGCGGGCCGGCGGGCCGGGGCCATTCACCGTGGCGCCTGGCGGCCTTGGCCGGGGCCATCGCGCTGGGGGTGCTGGGCGCGTGGCCCACCACCTACCGCGTTGTCGCGCCAGCACGGGTCGAGGGGGCGGTGCAGCGCGTGATCGCCGCGCCGGTCGATGGTTTTGTGCGCACCGTGGCAGCCCGCCCGGGCGAGCTGTTGCGCACCGGCCAGGTGATCTTGCAGCTCGAGGATCAGGACCTGGCGCTGGAACGCGAAAAGTGGGAAAGCGAGATCGCCCAGCTCGACAAGCAGTACCGCGAGGCGCTGTCCAAAGACGAAGCCGCGTTGATCGTGGTGGCGCATTCCAAACTCGAACAGGCGCGAACCCAGCTCGACCTGGCGCAGCGGCAGCTCGAACGCACCCAGCTCAAGGCGCCCTTCGACGGTGTGCTGATCAGCGGCGACCTGAGCCAGTCCATCGGCATGCCCGTCAAGCGCGGCCAGGAGCTGATGACGATTGCCACCGATCGCGCGTTTCGCATCGTCGCCGAGGTCGATGAACAAGATGTCGCCGCGCTGCGCCTTGGGCAAAACGCGCAGGTGATGTTCGCAGCACTTGCGCAGCCGGTGGGTTTTAGCGTGGCGCGGATCGCGCCGGTGGCGAACACGGCCGATGGCCGCAATGTGTTCGAGATCGAAGGCAGTGGTGGCGCCGCGGGTGCCGCGGGTGCCGAAACCCTGCGCCCCGGCCTGCGCGGTGTGGCCAAGATCGACATCGAGCCGAGCCACGTGGCCGTGGTGTGGTGGCAGCGGGCCAGCCAGTGGCTGCGCCGCACCGCATGGCGGGTCAGCGGCTGATTGATGGGCATGGAGCCGCTGCTCGCGCAAGACTGGTACCGCGTCGCCTGCATGCGCCCGCGGCTGCGCCCGGGTGTGCGCGTGTCGCCCCAGCGGGTGCGCGGGGAGAACTGGTACCTGTTGTCCGACCCGGTGTCGGGCCGGCACCACCGCTTCAATGACATCGCCTACCGATTGATCGCCGCGTGCGACGGCGAGCGCACGCTGGACGAGGTGTGGGCCGCGCGCGCCGCCGCCGACGGCGAGCTGGCGCCCACGCAGGGCGAGGCGGTGCGCGTGTTCAGCCTGGCCTTTGGCGCCAACCTGTTCGTCGGCGACGTGGCGCCGGATGCCGCGGCCATCGTCAAGGCGCAGAACCGTGGCAAAAGCCAGCGCACCCGCGCCGCCGTCAACCCGCTGGCCTTTCGGGTCCCGCTGTGGGACCCGGACGCATTTCTCGGCGCGCACATCGATCGCCTGCGTGGCTTGTTCACGCCGGCGGCCAGCCGCATCGTGTTCGCTGTGGTGTGCCTGGGCGCACTGCTGCTGGCGCTCAACGCATCGGCCTACGCCGCGTTCGCACAAGGCCGGCTGGGCGGCGGGCGCATGCTGCTCGCGCTGTGGCTGGTCTACCCGGTGATCAAGGGGCTGCACGAGATGGCGCATGCCTTCGCGGTGAAGGCCTTCGGCGGCGAGGTGCACGAGGTCGGCGTCACGCTGCTGATGCTGACGCCGGTCCCGTATGTCGATGCCACCGCGTCGGTGGGTTTTGCCAACAAGCGCAGGCGCATCGCCGTGGCCGGCGCCGGCATCGCCGTCGAACTGGTGCTCGCCACGCTGGCACTCGGGCTGTGGCTGGCGCTGGAGCCCGGCCTGTTGAAGGACATCGCGTTCGCGGTGGTGCTGGTCGGCGGGCTGTCGACGCTGGCGATCAACGGCAACCCGCTGCTGCGCTTTGACGGCTACCACATGCTGTGCGATGCGTTCGAGCTGCCCAACCTGGCGCAGCGCAGCCAGCAGCTCTGGCGATTTCTCGCCAAGCGCTGGCTGCTGCGCCTGTCCGGCGCCCGTTTCGATGGCCATGCACGCGGCGCGCTGCCGTGGCTGCTGGCCTATGCACCGCTGTCCTGGGCTTACAGGCTGGTGCTGTTGGCGGTGCTGGCGCTGTGGCTGGCCGAACTGCACAGCCTGCTCGGCCTGGCCGCGGTGGCGCTGGCGGTGTGGCTGTTCCTGCTGCAACCCGCGTTGGCGGCGCTGCGTTATGTGGCGGTTGCCGCCGAGCTGCATGGCCAGCGCGCCCGCGCCGCGCTGGTGACGCTGCTGGGCGCCAGCCTGCTGGGCACGCTGGTGTTTGCCGCCGAGCTGCCGAACCGCACCCAGGCGCCGGGTGTCGTCTGGCTGCTGGATGAAGCGCTGGTGCGGCTGGGCACCGACGGCTTTGTCGAGGAATTTCTCGCCACCGATGGCCACAGCGTGGCGGCCGGCCAGCCGCTGCTGCGGCTTTCCAACGACGCACTGCAGGCCGATCTGCAACGCGTGCAGGCGCAATTGGCACGCCTCGAAGTCGAACGCGCCGCGAGTTTTGATGCCGACGCGCTGCGCGCCGGCGTGGCCGGCGACGAACTGGCGCGCCTGGGCGCCGAGCGGGAGCGGCTGCGTCAACGGGTCGATCAACTGGTGGTGCGCGCGGCGGTGGCCGGGCGCGTGGTGATTGCCCCGCGCATCAACATCGTCGGCCAATACCTGCCGCAGGGCCAGCTGGTGGCGCATGTGCTGGCGCCGGGCGCACCGCTGGTGCGTGCGCTGGTGCGCAACGAAGACATCGCGCAGGTGCGCGACAGCGCGCGCGAAAGGGCGCAACAGATCAGCGTGGCGCTGGCGCATGCACCCGGTGCCGATCTGCCGGGCCGGCTGGTGGCCGCGGTGCCGCAGGCCACCAGCATGCTGCCGAGCGCCGCGTTGGGCGAAGCGGCGGGCGGCAGCATCGCCCTCGATGGCACCGACAAGAGCGGCCGCAGCGCGCTGGAGCCGCGCTTCCAGCTCGACCTGCGGCTCGACGATGGCGTCGATGCGCGCATCGGCGCCCGCGCGCTGGTCACCTTCCGCCATGCCGATGCCAGCGCCGCGCAGTTGCTCGCGGACTTTGCACGGCGCTCGTTCCTGAGGTATTTCGAAAAATGAATGGCCTGGTGATGCCCACCCGCCGCATGGGCTGGAGCGCTTACCCGCAGCGCCGGCCCAGCGCCGACGACCATGCGTTGCAAGACATGCGGCGCTGGTTGCAACGCGTGGCCGAGAGCCTGGCCCCACGCCGCGAGGCACGCCTGCCGCGCAGCGTGACGCACGAGCTTTGGGCCGCGCGGCGCGAGTTGGCGCGGGCCGGCGCGGCCGAGTTCGACGCGGCGGTCGCCGACATGCGCACCCGCTTGCTGCAACAAGGCTGGGCCGCCGCCACCACCGGCCGCGCGCTGGCGGTGGCCGGCGCGGCGATGGCGCGCAGCCTCGGCAAGACACCGTATGACACGCAGACCCTTGCCGCCTGGCTGATCTTGCAGGGCCGCCTGGCCGAAATGGCCACCGGCGAAGGCAAAACCCTGGCCGCGGCACTGGCCGCCGCGGTGGCCGCGCTGGGCCAGGTGCCGGTGCACCTGCTCACCGCCAACGACTACCTGGTGCGGCGTGACAGCGAAGCGCTGGCGCCGTTTTATGCCGCGCTGGGCTTAAGCGTGGGCTGCGTTCTCACATCGTCCACGCGCGAGCAGCGTGCGCATGCCTACCGCTGCGACATCACGCTGGTGACCGCCAAGGAGCTGGTGTTCGACTACCTGAAAGACCACCTGCTGCGGGGCGGCGAACACGACCCGCGGGTGTTGCGCGCGCACGCGTTGCAGTTGAACGCGCCCCAGCCCGAGGCTGGCGCACCGATGCTGCCCGGCCTGCACATGGCCATCGTCGACGAGGCCGACGCGGCCCTGCTCGACGAAGCCAGCATGCCGCTGATCCTGGCCCAGCCGGGCCAGCCGGTCGATGCCGCGGGCTACACACGCGCCTTCGAGATCGCGGGAACCTTGCAGCGCGAGCGCGACTACCACTTGCTCGCCGCGCAGCGCAGCGCCCATCTCACCAAGGCCGGGCGCGAGCGGGTCAACCTGGCGGTGCGCGGCGCCGGCGGCGCATTGACGCCGCCACAACGCGCGCATGAACTGGTGGAGGCCGCGCTGGCGGCACGCTGGCTGTTCCGGCGTGACCGCGAGTACGCCGTCACGACCACCGGCGTGCAACTGATCGATGAAGTGACCGGCCGCATCGCCGAGGGCCGGCAATGGTCGGGCGCGTTGCAGCAAATGGTGGAGCTGAAGGAGGGCGCCCCGTTGAGCCCGCCGACCCGCACCGCCGCGCAAATTACCTTCCAGCGCTTCTTCCCGCGCTATCTGCATTTGGGCGGCATGAGCGGCACGCTGACCGAGGCGCGCCATGAATTGCGCATGCTGTACGGCGTGGGCGTGGCGCGCGTGGCGCTGGCGCGCCCGTCACAGCGCCGCTGGCTCGGCGAAACGCTGTTCATCGATGCGGCGCGCAAGTGGGCCGCCGTGGTGGATGCCGTGGCTACGGTTCATGCCAGCGGCCGGCCGGTGCTGGTGGGCACCGACAGCGTGGCCGATTCGGCGCACCTGTCGGGCTTGCTGCAATCCGCCGGCATCGCGCACCAGGTGCTCAATGCTTTGCAAGACGCGCACGAAGCCGAATGCATCGCGCGCGCCGGCCGGCGCGGCGCCGTGACGGTGGCCACCAACATGGCCGGGCGCGGCACCGACATCCAGCTCGACGCCGATGCCGCCGCGGCAGGCGGCCTGCATGTCATCGCCTGCATGCGCAACCGCGCACGCCGCATCGACCGCCAATTGATCGGCCGCTGCGCCCGCCATGGCGACCCCGGTTCCGCGCAGGCGCTGCTGTCGCTCGACGACATGCTGCTGCAGCGCATCTGGCCGGCCTGGCTGCGCCGTGCGACGGCTGCCTGCACTGTTCAGCACCGGGTACCGGCAGCGCTGGCCGGGCCGCTGCTGGCCATCGCACAGCGCGTCGCCGAATGGCATGAAGGCCAGCGCCGCAAGCAGTTGCGCCAGGCCGAACGGCAACTCGGCGACTTGTATGGCTTTGCCGGCGGCACTGAATAGGACCCCAAATGTGACCCCGAATGTGACCCCGAATGCGACTCCGAATCAGACCCCGAACAAGCCACGAACAAGACCCCGAATCAGACCCCGAATGAGGCCGCCAATGACACACCGAATGAAACACGAGCAGCTCAGCATGAAACCAGCCACCCGCACGCTCTTGCCCGCCACGTCATGGCGCATCACGCCCTGGTTGCTGGCCGCGTTGAGCGTCAGCAGCGCCGGCACCGCCCAGGCGCAAGCGCTCGACTGCATGATCCAGCCGAACCAGATCGTCATGGTGGGCACGGCCGTGCCAGGGGTGGTGGAGCGCATCGCGGTCGAGCGCGGTGACTCGGTGGCGCGTGGCCAGCTGCTCGTGCAGCTCAGCGCCGGCGTTGAACGTGCGTCGCTCGCGGTGGCGCGCGAACGCGCCGGCCAGGTGGGCGAGGCCGTGGTGGCCAGCAGTTCGCAAGAGCTCGCGCGCAGCGAGCTGGAACGCGCCAATGAGTTGTTCGCGCAGAACTTCGTCTCCAAGACCTACCTCGACAAGCAACAAGCCGAAGCCAAGGTGGCCGGCGGCCGCACCGACCAGGCCAGCGAGCGGCGCAAGCTCGCCACCCGCGAGGTCGACCTGGCGCAAGCGCAACTTCAGCAGCGCACCATCCACGCGCCGATCAGCGGCGTGGTCGTCGAACGCCTGGTGGCGCCGGGTGAGTTCGTCGACCAGAAACCGGTGCTGCGCATCGCCAGCATCGACCCGCTGCGGGTCGACGTGCTGGTGCCCGCGGCGGCCTTCGGCCAGGTCGAACCCGGCCGCAAGGCCAGCGTGGTGCCGGAGCTGTTCAACCGCAGCACGCATGTGGCGGTGGTGAAGACCGTCGACCGCGTGATCGACGCCGCCAGCAACACCTTCCGCGTGCGGCTGGAGTTGCCCAACCCGACCGGCGCCTTGCCGGCCGGGCTGCGCTGCAAGATCGACCTGGCATTGAAGCTGCCCGAGGTCGAGCGCCCGTCGGCACCCGTGCCCGCCGCGCACAAGCCCGCGCCCGCGTCGGCCGCGATTCAGCCCGCGGCACGCACCGCCGCAGCAGGCCCGGCCATCACCGCCACCTCGGCCTCGGTGCAGCGCTGAGCCGCCCACCCCGGCCGAACACCCCACCATGCTGCGCGCGCTGTTTCGATACTTCAACAACCTGGGCCCAGGCGGGCGGCGCCGTGCCGTGGTCGAGGAATGCGAAGCGCGCGTTCTGTACTCGGCCGACCTGAACCCCGCCCTGTGGGCAGGCGCCGGCCCGCAGGCCGAAGTGCGCATGGTCGCGCCGCAAACGGCGGCACCGGCTGCGCTGGCGCAAACGCAAACGCAAACCCAGACGCAAACCCAGACACAAGCGCAAGGCCGCGGCCATGAGATCGTTTTTGTCGACGCGGCCGTACCCGATGCGCAGGCGCTGATCGACGCCGTGCTCGCCGCGCGCGGGCCGAACGCGCAAGTCGAAATCGTCCACATCAGCGCCGGCGCCGACGGGTTGAAGCAGATCACCGACGTGCTGGCGGGCGAGCGCGACCTGAGCGCGATCCACATCATTTCGCACGGCGGCGCGGGCCAGCTTCAACTGGGCAACGGTGTCGTCGACGCGCAGACGCTGCGCAGCCACGCCGAAGGCTTGGCCGTATGGCGCGCCAGCCTGACATCCGACGCCGACATCCTGCTGTACGGCTGCGATGTCGCGGCGGACGCCGGCGGACAACAATTCGTCGCGCTGCTGGCCAGCCTGACCGGCGCCGATGTAGCGGCCAGCATCGATGCGACGGGCAGCGCGGCGCGCGGCGCGGACTGGGACCTGGAATTCAGCTCCGGCGCGATCGAAACCCAGCTCGCACTGAGCGTGACAGCGCAACAGCAGTGGTCGGGCCTGCTTGCGACCTACACCGTCACCAACACCAACAATGCCGGCGCCGGTTCGCTGCGCCAGGCGATCACCGACGCCAATGCCAATGTGGGCGCGGACAGCATCGGCTTCAACATCGCCGCCGCCGGCGTGCAGACGATCTCGCTGACCGCCGCGCTGCCGCAGATCACCGGCCAGGTGATGCTGGACGCGAGCACCCAGGGCGGCTACGCCGGCACGCCGCTGATCCGCATCGACGGCGCATCGGCCGGCGCCGGCGTCGATGGCCTGTCGCTCGCCGCCACCAGCGACGGCAGCACGATCCGCGGCCTGATGATCACGCGCTTCACGCGCGACGGCATCCTGATCCAGTCGGGCGCCGACAACATCACCCTCGCCGGCAACTGGATCGGCACCACCGGCAGCGGATCGACCGGCGTGGGCAATGGCGACGACGGCATCGACATCGCCGGCGCGCTCGCAATCATCGGCGGCCTCGGCGCCAACGACCGCAACGTCATCACCAACAGCGCCGACGAAGGCATCACGATCGTCGGCGCGGGCGTGACCGGCCATCTGATCCAGGGCAACTACATCGGTGTCGACCCGGACGGCGCCACCGGCGGCGGCAACACCGACGTCGGCCTGGCGATCATCAGCGGCAGCGGCAACACGATCGGCGGCACCAGCGCGGCGGCGCGCAACCTGATCTCGAAAAACTGGGAAGGCATCGAGATCAACACCTCGAACAACGTGGTGCAAGGCAACTACGTCGGCACCGACGCCACCGGCACGCTGAACCGCGGCAACCGAGTCGGCGACGGCGTGCAGGTGCAGGGCGGCTCGACCAACAACCTGATCGGCGGTGCGGCGGTGGGTGCGGGCAACCTGATCGCGTTCAACGCGCTGGGCGGCGTCGATGTCGTCAACGGCAGCGGCGATGCGGTGCTCGGCAACCTGATTCACTCGAACGGCGGCCTGGGCATCGACCTGGGCACCAGCGGCGTGACCGCCAACGACGCTGGCGACGCCGATGCCGGCGCAAACAACCTGCAGAACTTTCCGGTGCTGACGAGCGCGAACTCGAACAGCGCCGGCACGACGATCGCCGGCTCGGTGAATTCGAACCCCAGCACCACCTTGCGCATCGAGTTCTTCGCCAATCGCCCGTCGATCGCGGATGCGCCGAACGGCGAAGGCGAGCGCACGCTCGGCTTCATCACCGTCACGACCGACGGCGCGGGCAACGCGACGATCAACACGACGCTGGCCGGCGTGTGGATCAACAGCGGCGACAAGGTCAGCGCCACCGCCACCGTCGATCTCGGCGGCGGCAACTACGGCAGCACCTCGGAGTTCGCCGCCAACGTCACGGCCACGTCCACTGGCATCATCGTCGTGGACACCACCAGCGACGTGGCCGACGGCACGACGACGTCGATCACCAACCTGGGCAACGCACGCGGCGCCGATGGCCGCATCTCGTTGCGCGAGGCGGTGATTGCGGCCAACAACACCGCCAACGGCGGCGCGCCGGACAAGATCGTCTTCGCGATCCCTGTGACCGACGCCAACCACTTCTACTACCGCGACAACAGCGTGGCCGGCAACTTTGCCGCGGCCGTGACGACGACCTCGAACGATGCGTCGATCACCGACTTCGACGCCGACTACGCCAGCGGCACCGCACGCTCCTGGTACCGCATCTCCCTGTCCGGCAACTACCTCGACGTGACGCAGGCGCTGGTGATCGACGGCTCCACGCAGGCCGGCTACTCGGTGGCCGCCGGCCCGGTGATCGAGATCAATGCGGCCGGCGTGACGACCTCCGGCGATCAGAACGCCATCGCGCTGACCACCGGCGCATCGACTGTTCGAGGCCTGGTCATCAACAGCGCCGGCGACAACGCCATCGAAGTCGATACCGGCGCGGGCGGGTCCAGCATCGTCGGCAACTTCCTCGGCACCGATGTCTCAGGCAAGCAGGCACGCGGCAACAGCACCGTGGGCAGCTGGGGCGCCATCGCCATCAAATCGAACAACGTGGTCGTGGGCGGCACGACGGCTGCCGATCGCAACCTGATCTCCGGCAACTCGGGCTCCGGCGTCGAGCTCTACAACGCCGCCAGCGGGACCGTGATCCAGGGCAACTACATCGGCACCACGGTGACCGGCGCAGCGGCGCTGGGCAACGCGGCCGCCGGCGTGGACATCCGCAACAACGCCGCGAACAGCAGCGTCGGCGGCATCGCCGGGGGCGCGAGCAACGTGATCGCTTTCAACGGCGGCGACGGCATTGCGGTCACCAGCACCGCCAGCGGCAATGCGATGCGGGGCAATTCGATCCACTCGAACGCCGGCCTGGCGATCGACCTGAACAACGACGGCGTGACACTCAACGACGCCAACGACGCCGATGCCGGACCAAATGGGCTGAAGAACTTTCCGGTCGTGACGCTGGCCACGACGAGCGGAAGTTCGGTGGCGGTGAGCGGCACGCTGAACACCACCGCCAGCACCGCGCACACGATCGACTTCTACAGCAGCGCAAGCGCCGACGGCACGGGCTACGGAGAAGGCGCCACCTACCTCGGCTCCACCGCCGTCGTCACCGACGGCGCGGGCAACGCCAGCTTCAGCAACGTCGTCTTCGCGCAGGCGGTGCCGGCCGGCTACGTCATCACCGCGGTCACGGTCGACCTCGCCAGCGGGAACACCTCGGAATTCTCGCGCGCCAGCAGCGCGATATCGAGTGCGCAGGCCACGATCACCGTCGACACCATCAGCGACACATCCGACGGCGACACCACCAGCCTGAGCACGCTGCTGGCCAACAAGGGCGCCGATGGCTTTGTCTCTCTGCGCGAAGCGATCATTGCCGCCAACAACACGGCCAACGGCACGAGTGCGGACCGCATCGTTTTCGGCATCGCCGGCACCGGCACCCACACGATCACGCCGACCGCGGCGCTGCCGACGATCACCAATGCCGTGATCATCGACGCGACCACCGACGACAGCTACGCCGCCAACGGCAACCAGCCGGCGATCGTGCTCGACGGCAACAACCTCGTGGCCGACGGATTGGTACTGAGCAGCACCGCCGACGGCAGCACGATCCGCGGCCTGGTGATCCGCGACTTCGGCGGCGACGGCATCGAGATCCAGGCCGGCTCCGACGGCAACACCATCGCCGGCAACTACATCGGCCGGCTGACGAGCGGCGGCACAGACGCCGGTGCCGGCGAAGAAAACACCGGGGCGGGCATTCGCGTGCTCTCGAGCGGCAACACGATCGGCGGCGCCACGGCGGCCGACCGCAACGTGATCGCGGCCAACGTGTCGTACGGCATCAGCTTCGAGGGCGCGGGCGCCAGCGGCAACACCGTGGCCGGCAACTACATCGGCCTGACGGCGGCGGGCAGCGCGGTGCTGGGCAACGGCAACGATGGTGTCTTCATCATCGACGGCGCCAGCAACAACACCATCGGCGGCGCCACCATCGCCGCACGCAACGTGATCGCCGGCAACA
Organism: Methylibium sp.; assembly: GCA_031378125.1. Lineage (GTDB taxonomy): Bacteria > Pseudomonadota > Gammaproteobacteria > Burkholderiales > Burkholderiaceae_C > LGRD01. The sequence goes on from JANNDW010000153.1 coordinate 12,828, forward strand.
GCGACGGCGTGCAGATCGGCGGCGCCGCCGGTGGCTCGAACAACAACATCGTTCAGGGCAACTACATCGGCACCGATGCCACCGGAACGCTCGATTTCGGCAACAACGACGACGGCGTCGACATCGACAACGCGGCGCTGAACAACCAGGTCATCGGCAACCTGATCGCCGGCAACACCAGTGACGGCATCGACCTGGGCGACGCCGGCGCCAGCACCGGCACGGTGATCCGGAGCAACCTGATCGGCACCGCCGCCAACGGTACCAGCGGGCTCGGCAACTCGGGCCACGGCATCCTGATCGGCAATGGCGGCACGGCCAACGGCACGACCATCGGCGGCACCACGGCGGGCCAGGGCAACACCATCGCCTTCAACGCGGGCGACGGCATCTTCGTGCCGGCCAGCACCTCGGTGGCGATGCTGGGCAATGCCATCCACAGCAACGGCGGCCAGGGCATCGACCTGGGCACGGACGGCATGACCGCGAACGACAGCGGCGACGCTGACACGGGCGCCAACAACCTGCAGAACTTCCCGGTGCTGGCCACCGCGCGCACCGACGGGAGTTCGCAGCTGATCCTGACCGGCGCGCTCAACAGCAACGCCAACAGCTACTTCCGCATCGAGTTCTTCGCCAACACCAGCCAGGATGGCACCGGCTACGGCGAAGGCCAGCGCTACCTGGGCTTCGTCAACGTGCTGACCGACGGTTCAGGCAACGCAACGATCGGCACCACGCTGAGCGCGACGGTGGCGGCGGGTGAATTCGTCAGCGCCACGGCGACCAAGAGCAACGCCGGCTTCACGGCCTGGACCGACACCTCGGAATTTGCGGCCAACGTCGTGGCCACCGCGGCGCCGATGGTCACGACCACGGGCAGCGCGCTGGCCTACGTCGAGAACGGCGCGGCGACGGCGGTCGATCCGGGCCTGACGGTCAGCGACGCCGACAGCGCCAACCTGGCCAGCGCAACGGTCTCGATCACCACGGGTTTTGCGACCGGCGAGGACACGCTGGCCTTCACGAACCAGAGCGGCATCTCGGGCAGCTGGAACTCGGGCACCGGCGTGCTCACGCTGACCGGCAGCGCAACGGTGGCGCAGTACCAGGCGGCGCTTCGCTCTATCACCTATCTCAACAGCTCGGACAACCCGAGTACGACGACTCGCACGCTCTCGTTCGTCGTCAACGACGGCAGTGCGAACAGCAACACCGGCACGCGCAACATCACCGTTGCGGCGGTGAACGACGCGCCCGTCGTCGCCAACACCGGCAGCGCACTGGCTTACACCGAGAACGGTGCGGCGACTGCGGTGGACGGTGGCTTGGCGGTCAGCGATGCCGACAACGCAAGCTTGGCGAGCGCGACTGTTTCGATCACGTCGGGCTTTGCAACGGCCGAAGACACGCTGGCCTTCACGAACCAGAACGGCATCACCGGCAGCTGGAACTCGGGCACCGGCGTACTGACTTTGACGGGAAGTGCGACGGTGGCGCAATACCAGGCGGCGCTTCGGTCCATCACCTACGTCAACAGCTCGGACAACCCGAGTACCACCCCACGAACGGTGTCGTTCGTCGTCAACGACGGCGCGGTCAACAGCAGTACCGGCACGCGCAATATCAGCGTGACAGCGGTCAACGATGCGCCGGTCGTCACCAACACCGGCAGCGCGTTGGCTTACACCGAGAACGGCGCGGCCTCGGCGGTGGACAGCGGCTTGACGGTGAGCGATGCAGACACCGCCACCTTGGCCAGCGCAACGGTATCGATCACCTCGGGCTTCGCGACGGCGGAAGACACACTGGCCTTCACGAACCAGAGCGGCATTTCCGGCAGCTGGAACTCGAGCACCGGCGTACTGAGCCTGACCGGCAGTGCCACGCTGGCGCAGTACCAAGCCGCACTGCGATCAATCACTTACGTGAACGGCTCGGACAACCCGAGCACGACGACGCGAACGGTGTTGTTCGTGGTCAATGACGGTGCAGCCAGCAGCAACACCGGCACGCGCGATATCACCATCGCGGCGGTGAACGACGCGCCGGTCGTGACCACCACCGGCAGCGCTCTGGCCTACACCGAGAACGGCGCAGCGACGGCGGTAGACAACGGCTTGACGGTGAGCGATGTCGACAACGCCACCCTGTCGAGCGCGACGGTCACGATCTCGTCTGGGTTCGCCAGCGGCGAAGACACGCTGGCCTTCACCAACCAGAGCGGCATCACCGGCAGCTGGAATTCGGGCACCGGCGTGCTGACCTTGACCGGCAGCGCCACGGTGGCGCAGTACCAGGCGGCGCTGCGCTCGATCACCTACGTCAACAGCTCAGACAACCCGAGCACCGCCACGCGGACCGTCTCGTTCGTCGCTAACGACGGCGCCGCCAGCAGCACCGTCAGCACACGCAACATCAGCGTGACCGCGGTCAACGACGCGCCGGTCGTGACCACCACCGGCAGCGCCCTGGCCTACACCGAAAACGGCGCGGCCACGGCGGTGGACAGCGCCCTGACGTTAAGCGATGTCGACAACACCACCCTGGCCAGCGCGACGGTCACCATCTCGTCGGGCTTTTCGAGCAGCGAGGACACGCTGGCGTTCACCAACCAGAGCGGCATCACGGGCAGCTGGAACTCGGGCGCCGGCGTGCTAACGCTGACCGGCAGCGCCACCGTGGCGCAGTACCAGGCAGCGCTGCGATCCATCACCTACGCCAACAGCTCCGACAACCCGAGCACGACGACACGCACCGTCTCGTTCGTCGTCAACGACGGCGCGGCCAACAGCAACACCGGCACACGCAACGTCAGCGTGACGGCAGTCAACGACGCGCCGGTCATCACCAGCAACGGCGGCGGCGCCAATGCGGGCGTGAACGTGGCGGAGAACACCACGGTCGTCACCACCGTGACCTCCGGCGATGTCGACGGCGGCACCGCGGTCTACAGCATCGTGGCCGGTGGCGACGGCGCGCAGTTCACGATCAATTCGACGACCGGCGTGCTGAGCTTCATCACCGCGCCGGACTTTGAAAGCCCGACCGACGCAGGCGGCAACAACGTCTACGACGTGACGGTGCGGGTGAGCGACGGCAGCGGCGGCACCGACACGCAGGCGATCGCGGTGACGGTGACCGACGTGGCCAACACGCTGGTCGTGACCACCACCGCCGACACCAACGACACGGGGCTGGGCGCCAGCTTCACGGTGGAGCAGCTCAACGCGAGCAAGGGCGCCGACAACGCCGTGTCGCTGCGCGAAGCGATCATCGCGGCCAACACCACGGCCGGCTCCGACACGATCACGTTCGCCATCGCCGGCACGGGCGTTCACACCATCAACGTCGGCGGGGCCTTGCCGACGATCACCGGCACGTTGATCCTGGATGCCAGCAGCGACGACAGCTTTGCGGCCAACGGCAACAAACCCGCCATCGTGCTGGACGGCAACAACCTTGCCGCCGATGGCCTGGTGTTGAGCGCCAGCGCCGACGGCTCCACCATACGCGGCTTCGTGATCCGCGACTTCGGCGGCGACGGCATCGAGATTCAGGCGGGGTCGAACAACAACACCATCGCCGGCAACTACATCGGCCGGCTCGACACCAGCGGCGCCGATGCCGGCGCGGCCGAAGCGAACGGCGACAACGGCATCAACGTGCTCGGCGCCGGCAACACGATCGGCGGCGTCGCGGCGGCCGACCGCAACGTCGTCTCCGGCAACGGCCAATCCGCCATCAACATCGAGGGCAGTTCTGCAACCGGCAACCTGGTGCAGGGCAACTACCTGGGCACCACGGGCACCGGCAACGGCGCGCTCGGCAACGGTTGGGACGGCGTCGCGATCTGGGCGGGTGCGTCCAACAACGCCGTCGGCGGAAGTGCGGCGGGCGCTCGTAACGTGATCTCCGCGAACCTCGGCCGGGGCCTTTGGTTGGAGGGCGCCACCACCACGGGCAATGTGGTCTCCGGCAACTACATCGGCGTCGGCGCCGACGGCACGACCAGCCTGGGCAACGGCGCCGAGGGCGTGCAACTCGTCGCGGTGGTCAACAACACGATCGGCGGCACCGCCGCCGGCAGCGGCAACGTGATCGCCTACAACGGCCAGGTCGATGCCGGCAACAACGCCGGCGTCGCGGTGTACGGCGCCGCCAGCGGCAATTCGATTCTCGGCAACTCGATCCACGGCAACGTCGGTTTGGGCATCGACCTGACGAACAGCGCCGTGTTCGTGGACCCGAACGATGGCAGCACCGCCAACGATGCCGGCGACGCCGACAGCGGCGCCAATGGCATGCAGAACTTTCCGCTGCTCGCGTCAGCGGCGCTGATCGGCGGCGGCCAGGTCAGGATCGACGGCACGCTCAACAGCGCGGCCAACACGAGCTTGCGGATCGAGTTCTTCGCCGGTGCGACGGGTGACGCCAGTGGCCACGGCGAAGCGCCGCGCTACCTCGGCTTCATCAACGTCACCACCGACGGCAGCGGCAATGCCGCCATCAGTGCCAGCTTCGTCTCGGTGGTGACGGCCGGCGAGTTCGTCACCGCAACAGCCACCAACCTGACGACCAACGACACGTCCGAATTCGCCTCCAACGTGACGGCAAAGAACCCCGGCATCACGGTCACGCCGACGTCTGGTCTGGTCACGACCGAGGCCGGCACCACGGCGGTGTTCAGCGTCGTGCTCGATACCAAACCGACGGCGGACGTGACCATCGCCATCGCATCGGGCGACACCACCGAGGGCACGGTATCGATCACCTTGCTGACCTTCACGGCGGCCAACTGGGACATGGCGCAGACCGTCACGGTGACCGGCGTGCAGGACTTCGTCAACGATGGCAGCACGGCCTATTCAATCATCGTCGGCGTTGCGTCGAGCGGCGACGCCAGCTACAACGGCCTGGACCCGTCCGACGTGTCGCTCAGCAACCTTGAGGTGGCGAATCAGGCGCCGGTGAACACGGTGCCGGCGGCGCAGACGGTGAACGAGGACGCGACGCTGGTGTTCAGCGCGGCGAGCGGCAACGCCATCACGGTGGCCGATGCCGACGCCGGCAGCAACTCGCTGCAAGTCACCCTCAGCGCCAGCAACGGCACGCTCACACTCGCAGGCACCGCCGGGCTGACGTTTACCGTTGGCGCCAACGGCAGCGCTTTGATGACCTTCACCGGCACCGCCAGCGCGATCAACACCGCGTTGAACGGCCTGGCGTTCGCGCCGGCCGCGAACTTCAACGGCGCGGCGTCGCTCGCCATCGCCAGCAACGACCAGGGCAACAGCGGAACCGGGGGAGCACTGTCGGACAGCGACAGCGTCGCCATCACCGTCACCGCGGTGAACGACGCACCGGTTGGCACCGACAACACGGTCACGATCAATGAAGACGCGGCGCGAACCTTGACCGCCGCCGACTTCGGCTTCACGGATCCCAACGACAGCCCGGCGAACGCGTTGCTGGCGGTCAGGATCACGACGCTGCCCACCGCCGGCGCGCTGACCTTGAGCGGCGCCGCCGTGAGCGCCGGCCAGAGCGTGAGCCTGGCCAGCATCAGCGCCGGCAACCTGGTCTTTACCCCGGCGGCCAACGCCAACGGCGCCGGCTACGCCAGCTTCACCTTCCAGGTGCAGGACAACGGCGGCACGGCCAATGGCGGGGTCGATCTCGACCCGACGGCGCGCACCATCACGATCAATGTCACGGCGGTCAACGACGCACCGGTGCTGACCCAGAACAGCCTGACGATTGCCGAGGGCGGCAGTGCGGTGCTCTCCGGCGCCGACCTGGCCGCCACCGATGTCGACAGCGCGGCCGCCGCGCTCGTCTTCACGGTCTCGGGTGTGCAGTACGGCCGCTTCGAGTACGTGGCGGCGCCCGGCGCCGCCATCGCGAGCTTCAGCCAGTCCGATGTCACCGCCGGGCTGGTGCGCTTCGTCCACGATGGCTCCGAAGCCGCGCCCGCCTACCAGGTCACGGTGTTCGATGGCAGCCTCGGCGACGGTCCCGTCGCAGCGTCCATCTCGTTCACCAATGTCAACGATGCACCGGTCAACGCCGTGCCCGCGGCCCAGTCGACCAACGAGGACACGGCGTTGGTCTTCTCCACGGCCAACGGCAATGCGATCAGCGTGACCGATGTCGATGCCGGGGGCGCTGCGCTGCGAGTCACGCTGACAGCGGCGAATGGCAACCTGACCCTCGCGGGCACCGCCGGCCTGACGTTTATCGGCGGCGCCGACGGCAGCGCTTCGATGACTTTCACCGGCACGGCGAGCGCGATCAACACGGCCCTGGATGGCCTGGCGTTCGCGCCGAGCGCGGGTTTCAACGGCGCGGCGTCGCTGACGATCACCACCGACGACCAAGCCAACAGCGGCAGCGGCGGCGCGCGGTCGGACAGCGATGCGGTTGGTGTCACCGTCGCGCCGGTGAACGACGCGCCGGTCATCACCAGCAACGGCGGCGCGGCAAGCGCGACAGTGAACGTCGCCGAGAACACGAGCGCCGTCACCAGTGTGAGCGCCGCCGATGCCGACCTGCCGGCGCAGACGCTGAGCTATTCGATCAGCGGCGGCGCGGACGCCGCCAAGTTCACGATCAACGCCAGCACCGGCGTGCTGAGCTTCGTCTCGGCACCGAACTACGAAGCGCCTACCGACGCCGGCGCGGACAACGTCTACGATGTGACCGTTCAAGTCTCCGACGGCACGTTGACCGACACGCAGGCGATTGCGGTCACGGTCACCGCCGACTACGACAACTACCCCGCCATCACCAGCACCGGCGGCGCCGCGACAGCCTCGGTCAACGTGGCCGAGAACGGCACCGCGGTCACCACGGTCACCGCCACCGATGCCGACCTGCCGGCGCAGACGCTGAGCTACTCAATCGTCGGCGGCGCCGATGCCGCGCTGTTCACCATCAACAGTTCGACCGGCGTCTTGAGCTTCGTCGCCGCGCCGAACTACGAGTCACCGACCGATGCGAACACCGACAACGTCTATGACGTGACGGTGCAGGTCTCGGATGGCGTGCTGAGCGACACGCAGGTGATTGCCGTGACGGTCACGCCGGTCAATGACAACACGCCCGTCATCACCAGCAACGGCGGCGGCGCCTCGGCATCGGTCAACGTCGCGGAGAACGCTACGGCGGTAGGCGCCGTGACCGCCACCGACGCCGACCTGCCGGCGCAGACGTTGACCTACTCGATCAGCGGCGGGGTGGACGCAGCGAAGTTCACGATCAATGCGAGCACCGGCGTGCTGAGCTTCGTTTCGGCACCGAACTACGAAGCTCCCACCGACGCCGGCGCCAACAACGTCTACGACGTGACAGTGCAGGTCAGTGACGGCACGCTCTCCGACACGCAGGCCATCGCAGTGACGGTCACACCGATCAACGACAACAGCCCGCTGATCACCAGCAACGGCGGCGGGGCATCGGCCGTGGTCAACGTGGCCGAGAACAGCAGCGCCGTCACGGCCGTTACCGCCGTCGACGCCGACCTGCCGGCGCAAACACTGACCTACTCGATCGTCGGCGGCGCCGATGCGGCGCTGTTCACCATCAATGCCAGCACCGGCGTGCTGACCTTCGTCGCCGCGCCGAACTACGAAGCGCCGACCGACGCTGGCGCGAACAACGTCTACGACGTGACGGTGCAGGTCAGCGACGGCAGCCTGACCGACACGCAGGCGATTGCGGTCACGGTCACTCCGGTCAACGACAACGCGCCCGTCATCACCAGCAACGGCGGCACAGCAACGGCTTCGGTCAACGTCGCCGAGAACGGCATGGTCGTCACCACCGTGACCGCGACCGACGCCGACCTGCCCGCGCAGACGCTCAGCTATTCGATCATTGGCGGTGCCGATGCGGCGCTGTTCAGCATCAACACTTCGACTGGAGCCCTGAGCTTCGTCGCCGCACCCGACTTCGAAATACCCACGGACGCCGGCGCCGACAACGTCTACGACGTGACGGTGCAGGTTTCCGACGGCACGCTCATCGACACGCAGGCGATTGCCGTCACGGTCACACCGGCCAACGACAACGCACCCTCGATCACCAGCGACGGCGCCGGCCCCGCGGCGGCCATCAGCGTCGCCGAAAACCTTGCGGTGGTCACGACCGTCACCGCCACCGACGCCGACCTGCCGGCGCAGACGTTGACATACTCGATCGTTGGCGGCGCCGATGCTGTGCTGTTCACGATCAACGCCAGCACCGGTGCGCTGGCGTTCATTGCGGCGCCAGATTTCGAAATCCCCACCGATGCCGGCGCCAACAACGTCTACGATGTGACGGTGCAGGTCAGCGACGGCACGTTCACCGACTCGCAGGACATCGCGGTCACGGTCACCGCGGTCAACGACAACGCGCCGGTGATCACCAGCAACGGCGGTGCCGCGACGGCGGCGGTCAACGTGGCCGAGAACGGCTCGGCTGTCACGACGGTCACCGCCACCGACGCCGACCTGCCGGCGCAGACGCTGATCTACTCGATCAGCGGCGGCGCGGACGCGGCCAGCTTCGCCATCAACGCCAGCACCGGTGTGCTGACGTTCGTCGCCGCGCCGAACTACGAAGCCCCCGCCGACGCCGGCGCCGACAACGTCTACGACGTGACGGTGCAGGTCAGCGACGGCAGCTTGACCGACACGCAGGCGATTGCGGTGACGGTCACCGCTGTCAATGACAACACGCCGTCCATCAGCAGCAACGGCGGCGGCGCGAGCGCGGCGGTCAGCATCGCCGAGAACGGCACCGCGGTGACCACCGTCACCGCCACCGATGCCGACCTGCCCGCGCAGACGCTGACGTATTCGATCGCCGGTGGTGCCGACGCGGCGCTGTTCACCATCAACGGCTTGACCGGTGCGCTGAGTTTCATTGCCGCGCCGGACCACGAAGCGCCGGCCGACGCGAACGGCGACAACGTCTACGACGTGACGGTGCAGGTCTCTGACGGCATGCTCACCGACACGCAGGCCATGGCCGTGACGGTGACACCCGTCAATGACAACACCCCCGTGATCACCAGCAACGGCGGCGGCGCCGCGGCGAGCGTCAGCGTCGCCGAGAACGGCCTCGCCGTCACGACCGTTACCGCCGCAGACGCCGACCTGCCCGCGCAGACGCTGACCTACTCGATCGTCGGCGGCGCCGATGCCGGCCTCTTCAGCATCAACCCATCCACCGGCGCGCTGAGCTTCATTGCGGCGCCGAACTACGAAGCGCCCAGCGACGCCAACCGCGACAACGTCTACGCTGTCACGGTGCAGGCCAGCGATGGCGCGCTCATCGGCAGCCAGGCGCTCAGCGTGGCGGTGATCAATGCCAACGAGGCACCCAACGGGCTGGCGCCGATGGCCGCCGCGGTCGACGAAAACGCGCCGGCCGGCACCTTGGTGGCCACGGTCACGGCATCCGACCCTGACGCGGGTGAGCTGTTCAGCTTTGCATTGGTGCTCGATGGGGCAGGGCGCTTCACGATCGATCCGGCCAGCGGCCGCATTCTCGTGGCACCGGGTGCCGCGCTCGACTTCGAAGCGCAGGCCGGTTTCGACCTGCGGGTGCGTGTCACCGATGCCGGCGGCCAGACTCTGGAGCAGTCGCTGCGCGTGACGCTGGGCGATGTGCCAGAGGCCAGCCCAAGCCCCAGCCCGAGCCCCAGCCCCAGCCCCGCGCCGCCATCGCCACTGCCGTCGTTGCCGCAGCCCTCGCCGGGTGGCGAGCCAGGCGGGCAAGTCCCACCGGCAGCAGTGCCGGGAGCGCTGCCGGCCGATCCGCAGCAGCGCTCGGCGCCGCCCACCGAACGCAGTTCGAGCACATCGCCGGTTGGCACGCCACCCAACGCCGACGGCGCCAGCAGCGGCGGCGGCGGTTCACCGCAGCGCGTGCCCCTGCGCGCGCACCTGCGCGAGCAAGACGGCGCCGCGGGCGCGGCCACTTTGGTTTCGTTCGACGGTTTTGGGCTCGGCGATGCACCGGCAATCATCAGCGCCTGGGACGAGACCACCGCGAAGGGCAGCATCGAGTCGGCGCTGCGCAACTTCGTGCTGGCGCACCGCAATGCCCCGATCGAGGCCGACACAGCGGGCACCGAGCAGGCCGGAAACGGCCCGCGCGCACCGTCCACCCTGAGCGAGATGCTGCTGGACCCGTTGCGCATCAGCAGCGTGACCTTCAGTGCCGGTTTCATCTGGTGGTTGACGCGCAGCGGCGGCCTGTTGACGACGATGCTGATGGGCATTCCAGCATGGCGCCACATCGATTTGCTGCCGGTGCTGGCGCGGCCGATCGACGACGAAGATGACGAAGACGACCGGCCGAGCAAGCTGGCCGACAGCGCCGACAGCGAACTCGATACCGCCATCGCCGCCGATGACGCGGTGGCGGGGCTGTTCGACCGTGGCAGCACCACGCAATACCTCCCTCGCCCGCAGCCATGAAACAAACAAGCCCGCTGGTTCAAATGACGATGGCGCTGGTGGCGCTGGCCGGCACGCTGGTGCTGATGGCCGACCTGTTCTTTGGCGTGCTGCCGGACCCGGGCGAACAATCCATGCGCCTGCGCAAAGGGCTGAGCGAAGGCCTGGCCGTGCAGGTGGCCGCGCTGTTGCAAAACGACGATCGCAAGACCTTGCAGCAAACGCTGGACAGCGTGGCCGCCCGCACCGAGGGCGTGCGCTCGCTGGCGGTGCGGCGCGCCGACGGCACACTGGTGCTGCAGGCCGGCGACCACCCACGCGCCTGGCGCAAGAGTGCCGACGAGCGCTCCTCGCCCGACCAGGTGAGCGTGCCGCTGCATGCCGGCGGGGCGCGCTGGGGCGCCTTCGAGATTGCCTTTCGTGCCGACGATGCGAACCCGCTGTGGCGCTGGCTCACCCAGCCGCTGGTGCTCACGCTGTTGTTCGTCACCGCCATGGGCACGCTGGTGTTTGGCCTGTACATCCGGCGTGCGCTGCAGCATCTTGACCCGGCCTCGGTGATCCCGGACCGGGTGCAGGGCGCCTTCGACGCGCTGGCCGAAGGCGTGGTCGTGCTCGACACCCGCGGCCGGGTGCTGATGGCCAACAAGGCGTTCCGCGGTTTGCATCGCGATGCGCCGCAATTTCAAACCGGCACCGCGCTGTCCAGCCTGCCGTGGCTCGCCGCGGGCCTGCCCGACGACGCCGCCAGCCCGCCGTGGACCCGCGCCATGGCCGAGCGCACGGCCAACACCGGCCACACCTTGCAACTGGGCGCCGGTGCCGCCGACGCCCGCCAGCTGGTGGTCAATTGCGCGCCGATCACCGACCCTGGCGGCAACGTGCGCGGCTGCCTGGTCACGTTCGACGACACCACCGAATTGCACCGCGCCAATGGGCGGCTGGTGCTGGCGATGGGCGAGCTGTCGGCGTCCAAGAGCGAGATCGAGCGCAAGAACGAGGAGTTGATCCGCCTCGCCACGCGCGACCCGATGACGGGCTGCCTGAACCGGCGCGCGTTCCACGAAGCCTTCGAGCCCTTGCTGCTGCACGCCCGCGAGAACGGCACGTCCTTGAGCTGCCTGATGCTGGACATCGACCACTTCAAGTCGGTCAACGACAGCCATGGCCATGCGATCGGCGACCGCGTGATCCAGGAGGTTGCCAAGAAGCTGCAACTGTCGGCCCGCGCCACCGACCTGGTGTGCCGCTATGGCGGCGAGGAGTTCGTGGTGGTGGTGCCGGGCCTGAACCGCGCCGAAGCGATGGAGTTTGCCGAGCGCCTGCGCGAGCGCATCGAGCGCGAGTGCGGCCCCGGCGTGCGCGAAGTGGCCGGCATGCGGGTGACGGTGAGTGTGGGCATCGACGCGCTCGAATCGCTCGATGCCCTCGGCATGGCCGGGGCAAGCAGCGGGCACGAACTCGTGGACCGCGCCGACCAGGCTCTCTACAGCGCCAAGCGCGGCGGCCGCAACCGGGTCTGCCTGTACAAGCCGCCGCCAGCGGCCGCGTCTGCAAGCACGGCCATCGCGGCAGAGCGGGAGCTTGCCTGATGAGCCCGGGACAACAAGGCATGGTGCGCACCGCGCGCAGCTCGATGGTGAACACCGCCTACCGCTTGGTGCTGGCCGGCCTGATGCTGGTGGCCGCGTTGCCGGCGCTGCTGGTCGCGGTGGTGGGTTGCGCGCTGGAGCACCAGCGGGCGCATGGCGCTGCGCTGGCCGTGGCCTGGGTCGCCGAACGGCAAGCCGCTGGCGCAGCGGCGGCGCATCCACTTGCGCGGATGCGGGCGGACGAGCTCGCCGGCCTGGCCCACCTGCCGGGCTTCGACGCTGACGGCGAAGCGCGCGAAATTGTCGATGCGGCCGGCGGGCTGATTGAATCGGGCGGCGACGCACTGGCCCGCGCCTGGCCGACGATCGTGGTGTCGCGCGCGCTGTACCGCGGGGCCGAGCCGATCGCGGCGGTGCGCATCATCCGCTCGCTGCGGCCCACGCTGAGCCTGGCCGCTGCGCTGGGCCTGGTGTGCAGCGGGTTCGCGCTGGCGCTGTGGCTCGCCGCCTTCATGCGGCCGATGGGCGTGTTGCGCCACGCCGAGGGACGCATGCGCGACTATGCCCGCCAGGACGCCCTGACGGGCCTGCACAACCGCAACGGCCTGCGCAAGCGCCTGCAACGCGCGCTCGCGCGCAGCCAGGGCGGGTTTCGCACGGTCGCGGTGCTGGTGGTTGATCTGGACCGCTTTCGCATCGTCAACGATTCGCTCGGCCAGCCGGCCGGCGATTTGTTGTTGCGCGGTGTGGCCGATCGGATTCGCGCCGTCACGCGGCCGGCCGACGTGGTGGCGCGGCTCGGCGCCGACCAGTTCGCGATCCTGGTCGAAGACATCTCGGGGCCGCAGGCCGCCGCCGGCATGGCGCGCAACCTGCTGCGCGCGCTGGAACCCGCCTACCTTTTGAACGGGCACGAAACGGTCGCCACCCTCAGCATCGGCGTGGCGGTGGCGAGTGAGCACGCGAACAGCGTCGATGCGCTGCTGAAGGGCGCCGATGCCGCGATGCGGGCCGCCAAAGACGATGGCGGCGGGCGCTTTCGGCTCTACGAAGCGGCGATGGATGCGAACACGCAGCAGCGCCTGGACATGGAACAGCGCTTGCGAGGCGCCCTGCTGCATGACCAGTTGTTCCTGCTGTACCAGCCGATCATGGACGCGGGCGGCGAGCGCATCGTCGCAGTGGAGGCGCTGATGCGCTGGGCCGACCCGCAGCGCGGCACGGTCTCGCCCAACGAGTTCATCCCGATCCTGGAGCAAACCGGCCTGATCGTCCCCGCCGGGCGCTGGGCCTTGAACGAGGCCTGCCGCAGCGGCGCGTTGTGGCGGGCGGCCGGTGCCCGCGACATGCTGTTGTCGGTCAACGTGTCGCCGCGCCAGTTCGCTGAAAGCGACTTCGTCGAGATGGTGCACGGCGTGTTGCGCAGCACCGGTTTTCCGGCCGCGCAACTTCAGCTCGAAGTCACCGAGGGTCTGCTGCTCGACCCGACGGCGCAAAGCCTGGCCAAGATCGACGCGCTGGTGTCCAGCGGCGTGCGGCTGGCCATCGACGATTTCGGCATGGGCTACTCGTCGCTGGCCTACCTGAAGCGCTTCAGGCTGCACACGCTGAAGATCGACCGCATGTTCGTGCGCGACATCGCCACCGAGGGGCAGGACGCGGCCATCGTGCGTGCGATCATCGACCTGGGCCACGGCCTGGGCATGCTGGTGACCGCCGAGGGTGTGGAGACCGAGGCCCAGTTCCATGAACTGCGGCGCCTGGGCTGCGACTCCTTGCAGGGCTTCTTGTTCGCCCGCCCGTTGCCGGCGGACGCGCTGCGGGCCCGGTTGCTCGGTCCGGCTGGAGGCACGGGCGCGATACCTCAGGCCGCGTGCGCCGAGCCGCCCGCCATCGGCGGGGCTCTGACCGCGGCGGCTTGACGGGTCAGCGGCTCAATCGTTCAGCGCTGCTTCAATCTGCGCGCCAATCAGCGCCGGCTGTTCGTGCACGATCCAGTGCGTTGCACCGGGCACGCGCAGCAGCTGCATGTTGGGCACAAAGGCTTCCAGGCCATCGAGCAAGCCCACCGGCAGCGCGATGTCATCTTCGGCCCAGACCACCCGCGTCGGCAGCGTCACGGTGACGAACTCGGGCGCGAACCGCAGCTGCATGATGGCGCTGTTGTCCGGCGTCGGCGGGCGCAGCGGCGAGGCGCGGTAGTAGTTGCAGCCGCCGGTCAGGCCGGCGCGCCAGACCTGGCGGTACTGCTCCTTCACCGCATCGGTCAACCAGCCGCCGCCGGGGCGCGAGGGGTCGACCGCGCCCAGGTTGTTGAACAACGGCCACATGCGCGCGAAGTCGTTTTGCGCCAGCCGCTGTTCAGCGTCGGGCCGGCACAGGAAGTTCATGTAGGCGCTGGCGGCCTGCTGCGCCGGGTTGTGCTGCAGCTCGCGCAAAAACGTGGCCGGGTGCGGTGAGTTGATGATGACCAGGCGCTTGAGTTGGTGCGGGTGCTGCACCGCCATGTTCCAGGCCACCGCACCGCCCCAGTCGTGGGCGATCAGCGCCTCCAGCGGGCCGCCGAGCTGGCCGACCAACGCCGCGATGTCGGCCACCAGGTGTTTGGCGCGGTAGGCATTGACTTCGGCCGGCGCGGTGCTCAGCTCGAAGCCCCGCAGGTTGGGCGCCACGCAGCGGTAGCGATCGGCAAAGCGTTCGAGCAGCCCATCCCACACAAATGCGGCCTCGGGAAATCCGTGCAAAAACAGCAGCAGCGGCGCGCCTTGTGGGCCCGCGGCACGGCAACTCAGGGTGATGCCGTGCGGCAGCACAGCGTGGAAGCGCTCGATCATCGTTGGGCCCAACCGTGCAGCACCACCGCCGCATCGCCGATGCCGGTTTTCTTCAACGCCGAGAACAGGCACATGCCCACATCCGCTTCGTCGGTGGTGTATTCGCCCAGCGCCGCTTGCGCGGACGCCAGCGCCGCCGTGGCGTCACTGCGGTTGAGCTTGTCGGCCTTGGTCAGCAGCACCAGCATCTTCACCATGCCGTTGCCCACGCGGGGCGCGACGAAAGCCAGCAGTTGCCGGTCCAGGTCGGTGAAGCCCAGGCGCGAATCGACCATCAGCACCACGCCGGTGAGGCTGCGCCGCACTTCCAGATAGTCGGCCATCACCTGCTGCCAGCGCAGCTTGGCGCCGCGCGCAACGGCCGCATAGCCATAGCCCGGCAGGTCGGCAAACAGCGCGTTGGGCGCGGTCTTGGGGCCCAGCTCGAACAGGTTGATGTGCTGAGTGCGGCCGGGTGTCTTGCTGGCGAACGCCAGCCGGCTTTGCTGCGTCAAGCGGTTGATGGCGGTGGATTTGCCGGCGTTGGAGCGGCCCACGAAAGCGATCTCGGGCAGCTCGGTCGGGGGCAGCTGGTCGAGCTGGCTGGCGGTGGTGAGAAAGCGCGCGGTGTGGGTCCAGGCGAGGGCGCGCTTTTGCGCGTCGTCATCGTCCGGGTCGGTCGCTTTGGCCGCGGGATTCAGCAGGTTTTGTTCGGCCATCACGTTGCCCAAAGCCATGATTGTAAAATCGCTCGGTTTTGCACCACAAATCGCCACCCCTCATGAAGCCTTTCGCCCCCCTGCTGTGTTTTCTGTTCGCCGCCACCGTGGCCTCGCAGGCCTGGGCCGCGGATGCCCCACCCGCTTCACCCAAACCCGATCTGGCCAAGGGCCAGGCGTCGGCGACCGCGGTGTGCGGCGCTTGCCACACCAGCGACGGGTCGCGCGGAAGCCCGGCCAACCCGATTTTGCAGGGGCAACACCCCGAGTACCTGGCCAAGCAGCTCATCGAGTACAAGTCGGGCAAGCGCGACAACGCCATCATGAAGGGCATGGCGTCGATCTTGAGCGACGCCGACATGACGAACGTGGCCGCGTTCTATGCGAGCAAGCAGGCCAAGCCCGGCTTTGCGAAGAGCAAGGAGCTGGTCGCGCTGGGCGAGAAAATCTACCGGGGTGGCATTGCCGAACGCAGCGTGCCGGCCTGTTCGGGCTGCCACAGCCCCACCGGCGCGGGCATTCCGTCGCAGTATCCGCGCATGGCCGGCCAGCATGCCGACTACACCGAAGCCCAGTTGATCGCCTTCCGCGGCGGCGTGCGCAAGAACAGCACGCAGATGACCGGCGTGGCGGCCAAGATGAACGACCGCGAGATCAAAGCGGTGTCGGACTACATCGCCGGCTTGCGCTGAGCCGCCACAGGGAAGCGCCTTGCTGAAGCAGGCCGGTCTCGCACCGGCTTTTTTTGCGTCCGCTTCCGCGGGTGAACCTGTTCGCGCCGAGGAATCCACGTTTGTGGCAGGCTGCGGGCTCGAGCGCTCGACGCGCACTGTAAGAAGCCGGTCCTCGTCGGCGACATACTGTTGAAAACACCCGTCCGGAATCCACCTCATGCACTTCCTCAAAGACCGCGGGTTTGTCCACCCGGACCCCTCTGCCATGACGCCGCGCCAGGTCTACGAAGGCCGGCGCGACCTGCTCAAGCTGCTCGCCACCGGAGCGGCGGGCACGTCGTTGGCCGCCTGGGCCGCGCGCGACGCGCTGGCGCAAACAGCGCGCCCGGGCAAGCTGGCCACGCTCGGCGGCGCGCGCAGCGCGGTGGCCGGCGCCTTGACGATGGAAAAGGCCACGCCCTACGCCAACGTGACGGGCTACAACAATTTCTACGAGTTCGGCACCGACAAGGCCGACCCGGAGAAAAACGCCGGCTCGTTGAAGCCCCGGCCCTGGACCGTCAGCGTCGAAGGCGAGGTCAAGAAGCCCAAGGTCTACGACATCGACGAGTTGCTCAAGCTGAGCCCGATGGAAGAGCGCATCTACCGCCTGCGTTGTGTGGAGGGCTGGTCGATGGTGATTCCATGGGTCGGCTATTCGCTGTCGGAGTTGATCAAAAAAGTCGAGCCCACCGGCAACGCCAAATACGTCGAGTTCGTGACACTGGCCGACAAGGCGCAAATGCCCGGCCTGCGCTCCGGCGTGCTGGACTGGCCTTACGTCGAAGGTCTGCGCCTGGACGAAGCCATGAACCCGCTGGCCCTGCTGAGCTTCGGCCTGTATGGCGAAGTGCTGCCCAACCAGTCCGGCGCGCCGGTGCGCGCGGTGGTGCCGTGGAAATACGGCTTCAAGAGCGGCAAGTCCATCGTCAAGATTCGCTTCACCGACAAACAGCCGCAAACCAGCTGGCTCAAGGCGAACAGCAGCGAGTACGGCTTTTATTCCAACGTGAACCCCGGCGTGGACCACCCGCGCTGGAGCCAGGCCACCGAACGCCGCATCGGCGAAGACGGCGTGTTCCAGAAGAAGCGGCCCACCTTGATGTTCAATGGCTACGAGGCGCAGGTGGGCCAGATGTACGCAGGGATGGACCTCAAGAAGCTCTTCTGACGATCTTCTGACGCCAATGAACACCACCATGCCCACCCCCGGCGCCCCGCTGCGCTCCACCAGTGCCAAACCTTTGCTGCTGCACGCCGCGGCCAAACCGTTGCTGTTCGCGGTCTGCCTGATTCCATTTGCATGGTTGTTCTATGGCGCGATCGCCAACACGCTGGGTGCCAACCCGGCCGAAGCGCTGATGCGCGCCACCGGCGACTGGACGCTGCGCTTCCTGTGCGCAACGCTGGCCATCACGCCGCTGCGGCAGTGGATTGCGCAGCCCGCGCTGGCGCGCTTTCGGCGCATGCTGGGCCTGTTTGCGTTTTTCTACGGCTGCGTGCACTTCCTTTGCTATAGCTGGCTGGACATGGGCTTTGTGCTGGGCGACATCATTCGCGACATCCCGAAGCGCCCATTCATTCTGGTCGGCACCACCGCGCTGCTGCTGATGCTGCCGCTGGCCGCGACCTCGTTCAACCGCGCCATCAAAACGCTGGGCGCTGCGCGCTGGAAGCTGCTGCACCGTGCCGTCTATGCGGTGGTGCTGCTGGGGCTGCTGCACTTCTTCTGGATGCGCTCGGCGAAGAACAACTTCGCCGAAGTGGCGGTGTACGCCGCCATCGTGGCGCTGCTGCTGGGGTGGCGGCTGCGCGAGCGGTGGCGCGCGCGCCTGCCGGCTGGAGCGTCAACCCGCTGAGGGCAAGGTCGCGGCGCCTACGCCGCTGACGGGGCGGCTGTTTTTGTCACCGCAGCGAACAGCAACAAAGCGTCCACGCCATACAACTTGGCAAGCGCCGCCAGCTTGGCCGGCGCCTGCCGCACCGCGAATGGCCGCCCCCAGGCCTGCGCCTGACGTTGGCATTCGAGCAGCACCGCCAGGGCGGCGGAGTCGAACTCCTGCAGCGCAGAGGCGTCGATCACCACCCCGCTGTCGGGCTCGGCAGTCAGCGCCTGCGCCAACATGCGCAAGGTGGTGCGAGCCTCTACCGCGGTGAGCGTGGCGGGGAGCAGCAGCATGGCTTGTCAGCTCTTGGCGGCCTTGTTGCGCTCGGCCAGCTTGGCGATCAGCCCGTCGATGCCATTCGCGCTGATCTCCTGCGCAAAGCTGTTGCGGTAGTTTTCGACCAACCAAACGCCCAGCACGTTGACGTCGTAGATCTTCCAGCCGCTGGCAGACTTCTCAAGCCGGTAGTCGAGCTGGATCGGGTCTCCCTTGCCACGCACCTCGGTCCTGACGACGACCTCGGTGTCCTCCGCGCCGGCGCGCATCGGCTTGAGCTGCACGGTCTGGTCTTTCACCTGGGCCAGCGCGCCCGCATAGGTGCGCACCAACAGGATCTTGAACTCGTCTTGCAAACCCTTTTGCTGCTCGGGCGTGGCCTGGCGCCAATAGCGCCCGACGGCGCCGGCGGTCATGCGCTGGAAGTTGAAGTAAGGCAGCACCTTGGTGTCGACCAGTGCCACCACCTTCTGCACGTCGCCGGCCTGAATCGCTTTGTCGGCCTTGACCGCGTCGATGACATCAATCGAGACTTCCCGGATCAGGGCGTCCGGCGCCTTGACAGCCTGCGCCTGCGCGAGCGCGCAGCCACCAGCGAGGGCAGCGGCCGTGAACCAAGACATCAAACGGGTGGACAACATGGGGTTCCTTTCCTTTCGTGAGCCCGGCTGGGCCCGCAGTCCTTCGGAGTACGCGCCGAACAAAGGGTTCAACCGCGGCTCGTCACCATAACGCTCAGGGCTGCACCGCGGTTCACCGGGGGTGTGACAACAAATTTCAACCTGACGCTATTTTTTCACCTCGGGTGCCGAGGCTGCGGATTCCGGCGCTTCGGGCTCGGGAG
Source organism: Methylibium sp. (assembly GCA_031378125.1). Lineage (GTDB taxonomy): Bacteria > Pseudomonadota > Gammaproteobacteria > Burkholderiales > Burkholderiaceae_C > LGRD01. The sequence goes on from JANNDW010000153.1 coordinate 32,122, forward strand.
GGGGATCGCCGTCGAACACCAGGCTGCGGCGCCGCTGCAGGTAGGCGTCGCGAACGAAGCTGTACTTGTCCAGCGCAATGTCGTCCAGCATCTTGCCGGCGCCCAACAGCCCGGCCCGCACGTTGACAAGCTGCAATCCGGTCAGGCCGACCTGGGTGGCGCCGCCGTTGATGACGAGCGCCGGCGACACCGAACGGTCGAGCGGCAGCGCAATCGTTTCGCGCACCGTGGAAGGCCCGAGCAGCGGCCACACGATGTAGGCTCCGGCCCCGAACCCCCAATGACCCAGCGTCTGGCCGAAGTCTTCAAAGCTGTGTTCGATGCCCATCTCACTGGCCACGTCGAACACCCCACCGAGCCCGAAAACGGTGTTAGCGCCGACCCGGATCACATCTTGCAGGCCGAGTGCAAACTTGCCTTGCAGAATGTTGTTGACGGCCGACCACGCATCGGCAAAGTTGTTGAAGAAGTTCTTCACGCCCTCGCGCACCAGCGACGGCACGACGTTGGAATAGACGGTGGCGACCGGCTTCAGCAGATTGGCGTCGAGCGACTCGTTGAAGCTGAACACCTTGCGGTTCCAGTTTTCCCACGGATCCAGACGTTGCCCCGGCCCGCCGCGTGCGGTTTCGAGGGTGGCGCAACCCGACAGCAAGGCCATCAGCGCGAGCAGCCAGGCCGCGCCAAACCGTGCCAGGCTGGGGTGCTTCACTTCTTGACTCCCGGCGCGGGGGGGGCCGCGGGGGCTGTCGCCGGCGAGCCCGCATCGCCCGCCTTGTTGAACAGGAACTGGCTGATCAGGCTTTCAAGAACCACGGCCGACTGGGTCTGCTTGATGATGTCGCCCGCCGCCAGATTCTTCTCATCGGCACCTGGCTCCAGGCCCACGTACTGGTCACCCAGCAGGCCCGAGGTCAGGATGCGCGCCGACGAGTCCTTGGGGAACTGCACGTTGCGGTCCAGCTCCAGGCTCACCACACCCTGGTAGCTTTTCTTGTCCAGCGTGATGCCGGTGACGCGCCCGACCGTGACGCCCGCGCTGCGCACCGGCGCGCGCACCTTGAGGCCGCCGATGTTGTCGAAGTTCGCTTTCAACGGGTAGGTGTCCGCCGTGCTGAAGCTGCCCAGGTTGGCGGCCTTGAGCGCCAGAAACACCAACCCCACGATCCCCAGCAGCACAAAGAAGCCGACCAGGGTTTCGATACTTTTTTTGCCCATCTTGTTCGTCCTCGGTTCGGCGCCTACGGCGTCGAAAACATCATTGCCGTGAGTATGAAGTCCATGCACAGCACCCCCAACGACGCGATCACCACCGTGCGGGTGGTCGCATGCGCCACACCCTCGGGCGTGGCCTGCGTCTCGTAGCCCTGGTACAACGCCACGAAGGTGCAGATCACCCCGAACACCATGCTCTTGACGATGCCGTTGCCCACGTCGCGCTTCACATCCACGCTGCTTTGCATGATGGACCAGAAGTTGCCGGCATCCACGCCGATCAGCTGCACGGCCACGAGATAGGCGCCGAGGATGCCGACCGACGAAAACAGGATCGCCAGAATCGGCATCGAGACGATGCCGCCGAGAAAGCGCGGCGCCAGCACGCGGCTCTTGGGGTCGATGGCCATCATCTCCATCGCGGCGAGTTGCTCGCCGGCCTTCATCAACCCGATCTCGGCCGTCAGCGAGGTGCCGGCCCGGCCGGCGAACAACAGCGCCGTGACCACCGGCCCCAGTTCACGCACCAGCGACAGGTTGACGATCAGGCCGAGCGATTCGGCCGCGCCGTAGGTCACCAGCGCGTAGTACATCTGCAACGCCAGCACAAAACCGACCGCCATGCCGGAGGCCATGATGATCAGCAGCGAGCGGTTGCCGATGGCGTGAATTTGGGCGACGACGAGAAACGGCCGGCGCAGCGCCGTGGGGATGTTGCGCAGCAGGTCGACAAAGAAATACGCGTGGTGTCCCAGCGCCTGAAGAATTTCGAGCGCAATGCGGCCGAGCGCAGCGATTGCTGCGGTCATGCGGCCACCTCCGCACCGCTAGTGCCGCTCGGAAGGGCGAGCCGTCGGTGGCTTGCGCGCATTTCGCTGGTCGATCCCCTAACGGGGCCCCTCGCCCTTCGCTTCATGCCCGCACCCCGAAGTCTTCAGCCAGCGGTTTGGCGGGGTAGTGAAAGCGCACCGGGCCATCGGGCTCGCCGCGGATGAACTGGCGCACCTCGGGGTGCTCGGACGCATTCAACTCCTGCGCCGTGCCATGCGCCACCACCTGGCCTTGCGACGACAGCAAATAGGCGTAATCGCAGATCGAAAAACACTCCTGGACATCGTGCGACACCATCAGCGAGGTGGCGCCGGTGGTGTCGTTGAGCGTGCGGATCAGGTTGGCCGCAACACCCATCGAGATCGGGTCCAGCCCCGCAAACGGTTCGTCGTACATGATGACTTCGGGGTCCAGCGAGATGGCACGCGCCAGCGCCACCCTGCGTGCCATGCCGCCCGACACCTGCGAGATGCGCAGCGGCGCCGCGCCGCGCAGGCCCACGGCGTTGAGCTTCATCAGCACGATGTCGCGGATCATCTCGTCGCTCAGATCGGTGTGTTCGCGCAGCGGGAAGGCGACGTTCTCGAACACCGTCAGATCGGTGAACAGCGCCCCGAACTGGAACAGCATGCCCAGGCGCCGGCGCAGCTTGAAGAGCTGTTCGGCGTTGCGCGGATCGACGGTTTCGCCGTCGAAGCGCACCACTCCCTTGTCGACCGCATGCACGCCGCCGATCAAGCGCAACAGCGTGGTTTTGCCACACCCCGAGCCGCCCAGAATGGCGGTGACCTTGCCCCGTGCAAACGTCAGCGACACATCATTCAGGATGGTTCTGCTCGCGTCATAGCCGAACGTGACATGGTCGATCTCGATGAGGGTGTCGGGTTTCACGCGGGGGGTTGCGCTCGGCATCGCGGGTGGGTTGTTCGTGTCGCCATCGAAGAGCCTTTTGGCCGCCTGTTGCGCGGTGCAAGGCTTGAGCGCGCGGATTGTCGCACGCTCTTCCGG
>JANNDW010000200.1:0-20446 GCA_031378125.1 Methylibium sp.
CGCAGCGCGCGTTCGATCGCTTCTTCATTGGGTGAACTCGGCGCGGCTGAGAGGACGCGGCGCGCGGGTTCGAACTCATCAGTCTGAATGGACATGGCTGATTATCGGTCGGGCACAATCAGCAGCATGAACCTTCATCAACGATCTTGTGGCTGGGCCGCCTGGGCCTGGCTTGGTGGGAACACCGCATGAAACTGCGTCGCCTGCTGACCGGCATGGCCCTGGTTGCCGCCGGCATCGCTGCCCAGGCACAGGAGTTCAAGCTCGGCTCCATCGCCATCGCCCGCCCGTACGCACGCGCCACAGTGCCGGGCCAGCCGGCAGGCGGTGGCTTCCTGACGCTGGACAACAAAGGCGCTGACGACCGCTTGTTGTCGGCCAGCGCGGGAGTGTCCGGCGCGGTCGAACTGCACAGCATGAGCATGGACGGCGACGTGATGCGCATGCGCCAGGTGGACGCCATCGAACTGCCCGCGGGCAAGACCGTGGCGCTCAAACCGGGCGGCCTTCACATCATGTTCATCGGCCTGAAGGCGCCGTTGAAAGCCGGCGACAGCTTCCCATTGAAACTGAAGTTCGAGAAGGCCGGCGAGGTCACGGTGCAAATGACTGTCGAGCCGCCGGGCATGGACAGCATGCCCAAGGGCATGAAGCATTGACTGGGCCCCCCAGTCGCTGCGCTCCTGCCCCCAGGGACACGAAGGGGCCTCTACATGGCCCTGAGTGCTGCCTGGCTTGGGGCGGCCCGGCGCTCAGGCAGGTTGAGCCCCCCCAGTCGCTGCGCTGCTGCTCCCGATGCGTGGCACTAACGACCGAGCGCCTTCAACGCCAGCTTGATGCCCTCGCTGACGCCCACGTCGGCCGGCAGGGCCTTCACTGATGCGGCGGCTTCGCGGTCGCTGTAGCCCAGCGCGATGAGTGCTTGCAGAATGTCGGCCTGCGCATCGCTGGCCAATGAAGTGGGCGTGGTCAATACATCGCCCAGCTTGCCTTTGAGTTCGAGCAACAGGCGCTCGGCGGTCTTCTTGCCGATGCCGGGCACTTTCACCAGCCGGCCACTTTCCTGCAGGCTCACGGCCTGAGCCAGCTCGGTCACGCTCAGGCCCGACAGGATGGACAGCGCGGTGCGCGGGCCGACGCCGGAGATCTTGACCAGCAGCCTGAACGTCGCACGCTCATCGGAGGTCAGAAAACCGTACAGCAGTTGCGCGTCCTCGCGCACCACGAAATGCGTCAACAGCGTGATGCGCTCGCCCAGGCCCGGCAGGTTGTAGAAGCTGCTCATCGGCACGTCGACTTCGTAGCCGACGCCGTTCACATCGATGAGGAGTTGCGGCGGGGATTTTTCGGCCAGGATGCCGGTGAGTCGTCCGATCATCGGCGCATTATCAAGCCGAGCCGCGGCTCGGTGTCTCAGCGCCTGAACAGCCCCAAGCGCTGCGCCTCCAGCGCGGCCTCGGCGCGCGAGCTCACGTTGAGCTTGCGGTAGATCTGCTTCACGTAGTCGGCAATGGTGTGGCGCGACAGGCTCAACTGCACCCCGATCTCGGGCAGCGTGAAGCCCTTGGCCACGCGCAGCAGCACTTCGTTCTCGCGCTCGGTCAGCGCCACCGCGGGCATGTTCTGCGGCCGCGCCTGGCGGCGCGAGTTGGCGGCAAAGTGCGCAATCACGCGGCGCGCGATCGACGGTGACAGCGGCGGTTCTCCCTGGCTCATTCGGTTGAGCTGTTCGGCGATCAGTTCGCGGGCCTGCTCCTTCAGCAGGTAGCCGAAAGCACCCGCTTGCAGCGCGGGGAACAAATGGTCGTCGTCGTCGTGAATGGTGACGACCACCGATTGCGCTTCGGGTTGCGACTCGCGCAGCGCCGCGACCACGTCCACACCCGACCCGTCCGGCAGGCCCAGGTCGACCAGGGCGAGGTCGAACTTCACCGCCGAGATGAGTTCGAGCGCGTCGTGCACGCGCGCGGCTTCGGAGATGCTGGAGTCGGGGAACACCTGCAGCACCAGCGCCTTGAGCCAACGGCGAATTTCGGGCAGGTCTTCCAGCAACAGGATGTTCTTCATCTCAAACCCCCAGAGGACGGCGCTAGGCTGTGCCGCTGCAAACCATCGTAGCAGGGCGCAGCGCGGGCAGCGGTCCGGTTCACAGCGGAAGCGTGAGCCTGATCACGGTGCCGTAGCCCGGGCCGGACTCCACCAGGCACTGGCCCTGCATCTGCTTGGCCCGGTTCTTCATGCTGGCCATGCCGTGGCCGCGGTCGAGCTTGCCGTCCAGCTGCATGGAAATGCCGTTGCCGTTGTCCTGCACCACCAGGCCGAACTCGCGCTCGCGGATGCCGCAGCGCACCTTGCATTGCGAGGCGCCGCTGTGCTTGATGATGTTGCTGATGGCTTCGCGCAGGATGCGTGTGGTTTGCACGAACGAGCGCGCCGCCAGCCGTTGTTCGGTTTCTTCGGTCGGGCCGCGCCAGTCGATCTCGATGTTGGCCTGGCTCAGCCGGGCCACGGTCTCGGCGCGCCAATCGGCCAGCGCATCGGCCAGCCGCATGGGCTTGCCGCTGAGGCCGCGCACCGACAGACGCATTTCTTCCAGCGCCTCGCGCGCCAGCGCGGAAATGCGATCGCTCTCGCTGGTGTGCACGATGGTCAGCAGCTTGGCGCCAAGGTCGTCGTGCAGGTCGGCGGCGATGCGCTTGCGCTCCTGGGCCGTCGCCTGCTCGACGTGCAACTCGGCCCTGTGGGCCAGGTTGCGCTCGGTCTCGGCGGCGAAATCGGGCAGGACCATCGCTGCGCGCTTGTGCTGCAGGGCCCTCTGAGCCTCGGCGTGCAGCGCGGCCAACTCGGTGAGCGCGCGTTCGTGCTCCACAGTGAGTTCGTTCAGGCGCGTCTCAAGAAGTTTTTTGTCGGCCGCCTCGATGAGACGGGCCTGGCTGGCGCCGGAGAATTGCATCAGTACCCGCGCGCCCAGCGCGATCAGCGCCAAAGACAAGCCGAGCTGTGTGATGTCGACGGCGGGCACGGCAAGCAGATGGCGTTGGAACGCCAATTCCATCAGCAACAGCCCGGCTGCGCAGGCCAGGACGAGCGCCATCGCCCAGAAGTCCGCGCCCCGTTGCGGCCAGGCCAGCGCCAGATACAGGCCCATCGCGGCAAACACCTCGACCGCAAGCACCACGCTCCACAGCGCGGACAGCAGGTGCAGCCGATTCGGCCCGGCGAGCAAAACGCTCATCGGCACCAGCAGGCACTGCACCAGCAACGCGACTTTGAGCGGGCGGAACGCCCACCGTGCATAACGCAGCAGGAAGAGCACCGCCAAGGCGGCCAACAGCGCCTGCCCGGCAGTGGCGATGAACTCGACGATTGCATTGTCCAACGCTGGGTTGCGCAGCCACAGTCGCAACGACAGCAGGGCCCAGCCCAGCAGCAACCAGCCGAGCGCCCACTCGTGCCCTTCGCGCCGGCCCGGCCAGCCCAGCACCAGCATCGCGCAGCCCAGCACGCCCAGTACCGCGGTGGCGATTTGCACCACGGTGACGCGCCAGAACAGCTCGCTGTCGTGCTCGGCCGCCAGCAGCGCTCGCGGCCCGATCTTCAGCTCCGACAGGCCGCCCGCGCGTTGGACCGCGGCCACCCGCCGCAATGCATGGCCGTGCACCCGCAGGTCCAGCGCATTGCCATCTTCGCTCAGCAGCGCCGTCGGCAGTGCAATGAGCTGTGGGTAAGCGCAATTGCGCGTGACCGGTTCCTGGGTGCTTCCGCTGCTGAAAATGCGCTGGCCGTTCAGGTGAACGTCGACGTTGCCGCAGACCCGTTCGATGTAGAGCGCCAGCCATTCGTTGGTGTCGGCCGGCGCGCGCGTCTCGAAGCTGGCGTGGTACCAAACGCTGCCGTTCGTGAGCGGGCGAGTCACCGACCAATCGTCGGGCAGCGGCGTCGGGGTTTGCGACGCCAGGTGGGGAATCGCCGGATCGTTGCTGACCATCGCCCTCGCCTGCGTGATCAGCTCAATCGGCGTTTGCGCGGAGGGTGCTCCAACGGCGAGGGCGCAGGCCAGCCCCAAGATCAGCGTGAGCGCGCCGATCCGCGAGCCGCGCAGCGCGACGGGAGAAGTGGCAAGCGTGACCATCCCGCGGCATTGTGCAGGATGGCCTGGTGCGGCCCGCCCCGGGCACGGCCCAGGAAGGAAGCCGCACGATCGGCCGGACTTGCAGCGACAATCGCAGCCGCGCCATCTGCTCAAGTTCTTCGTGATACTCAGACACTCTTTCGACCCCCCCGACAACGCCCGTCTGGCCCACTTGTGCGGCAGCCTGGACGAGCACCTGCGCAGCATCGAGTCGGCGCTCGGCGTCAGCATCTCGCGGCGCAACGAATTTTTTCGGGTCGAAGGCGCCAAGGACAAGGCCGAGGTGGCGATGCTGTTGCTGCAGTCGCTGCACCAATCCGCCGCCGCGCCCGTGTCCGCCGAGCGGGTTCAACTCGCCCTGGTCGAGGTGATGGCCCACCGCGGCCGGCGCGAGCCCTCGGCCGCTGCTTCCCCGTCGGCCGGGGAGCCGCCGGGGCAAGCCACGCCGCATGACCTGGGGCTGCGCACGCGTCGCGCCGACCTGGCCGGCCGCACGCCGAACCAGCTCACCTACCTGCGCAACATCCTGGCCCACGACATCACGTTCGGCATCGGCCCGGCCGGCACCGGCAAGACCTTTCTGGCCGTGGCCTGTGCGGTCGATGCGCTGGAGCGCAGCAGCGTGCAGCGCATCATCCTGACCCGCCCGGCCGTGGAGGCGGGCGAACGGCTGGGTTTTCTGCCCGGCGATCTGGCCCAAAAGGTCGACCCGTACCTGCGCCCGCTGTATGACGCGCTGTACGATTTGATGGGCACGGAGAAGGTCGGCAAGGCTTTCGAGAAGGGCAGCATCGAAGTGGCGCCGCTGGCCTTCATGCGCGGCCGCACGCTGAACAACGCGTTCGTGATCCTGGATGAAGCGCAGAACACGACACCCGAGCAGATGAAGATGTTCCTGACGCGCATCGGCTTCGGCTCCAAGGCGGTGGTGACCGGCGACGTGAGCCAGATCGACCTGCCGCGCGGCCAGCTGAGCGGGCTGATCGAGGCCGAGCGAATTTTGCGGCGCGTACGCGGCATGGCCACCACGCGTTTCACGTCCATCGATGTGGTGCGCCACCCGTTGGTGGCGCGCATCGTCGAAGCCTATGACGCGGCGCGGTCTGATTCCGAGTGAGCGCTGAATGAGCGCCGAACGAGCGCCGAATGAGCGTGGCATGAAACCGGCACGGCCTGCGCTCAGGTTGTCGCTGCAGTTTGCCGACCCGGCCGACCGGGCCGTGCTGGCACGCCACAAGGTCACGCGCTGGATCCGTGCAGCGCTGCAACAGCCGGCGCAAATCACGGTGCGCATCGTCGGCTGGCAAGAGGGCCGGGCTCTGAACCACGACTACCGCGGCAAGGACCAGGCGACCAACGTGCTGACCTTCGACTACAGCCACGGCCCGGTGGTGGTGGCCGACCTGGTGTTGTGCGCGCCGCTGGTGCGGTGCGAAGCGCTGGAGCAAGGCATCGGGCTGGAATCGCATTACGCGCACCTGCTGGTTCACGGCACGCTGCATGCGCAGGGCTTGGACCACCAAAGCGACGCGCCAGCGGCGCTGATGGAAGCGCGCGAGAGCGAAGTGTTGGCTGGCCTGGGCTTCGGCGATCCCTATGCGCGTTGACGCGAAGGGTGGTTCGGGGTGGGTTGACGGCGCGCGGCGATTCGGCATCAGCCTGCCGCTTGTGCGGGCCGCGGCTCCCGGCTGGGCCACAGCACCGACCCGATTGCGGCCAGCATCAGCACGATGGCCGCGCCATCCTGCCAATGCAGTTGTTCGTTCAGCAGCCAGGCGCCACTGAGCGTGCCCAGCACCGGAATCAGCATCACCGACAGTGTCGACGCCACCGGTGGCAGGCCGCGTGCGAGCACCAGCCACAAAGGCTGGGCGATGGCGAAAATCAGCACCGCGTTGTAGACCACGGCGAACCAGACGGCGGGCGATGGCCAGAGCCACGCAGCCCGCTCGAAGCCGATGGCCAGCAGCCCCATCACGACGGTGGTCAGGACGGTCATCCACCAGCCAATCGCCAGCGTGGGCGAAGCCATGCGCGTGCGGCGCAGTTGCTGGGTGCCCAGCGCCCACACGGCCGCGGCGAACAGCATCCCCAAGGCGCCCCAGGGCCGGCCGGCCAGGTGCGCCAGTTCATGCCACAGCAGCAGTGCCACGCCGACCGCCGCCGCCACCACCCCCAGCCCTTGCCGCGCCGACAGGCGTTGCCCGAACAGTGCCGCACCGCACAGCGCAGAGAACACCGGCATCGTGTAGCCCAGGATCGCCGCGCGTCCCGACGACAAGGCCTGAATCGCAACGATGGCGACCACGTGCCACACGATCATGTTGGTGACGGTCAGCGTGGCCAGCTCGCGCCACTCGCGGCGCGGCACCCGCAGCGGCACCTTCAGCAGCCGCGTCATCAGGTACAGGAGCGGCAGACCCAGGCACATGGACAAAGTTCGAAACGTCCAGGGCGGAAAGCCGGTGACGCCGGTCTTCAGCACCGGCCAGTTGAAGCCCCAGGCGATCGTCACGAACACCAGCAGCGCAATCTGGCGCTGGTCGAACGAGTGGTCGGATTCGCTCAACGGCTGGTGCTGAGGTAGCGCTTGCGCCAGAAGAATCCGCCCAGTCCCAGGCCCAGCATGACCAAGAGGCCGAAGATCACCCAGAAGCCAGTGGCGCTGTGAATCAACGGCAGGCCCTCGAAGTTCATGCCGAAAAAGCCGGTCACCAGGTTCAGCGGCAGGAAGATCGCGGTCAGCACCGTCAGCGTGCGCATGATGCTGTTGGTGCGGTGGCTCTGCGCCGCGAAGTGCATTTGCACGCCGGTTTCGGCCGACGACTCCAACCGCCGCACATGCGCCAGCACCCGTTCGATGTGTTCAAGCACATCGCGCGAACGCACCCGCAACAGCTCGCGCTCGCGCCGCGCCGCGGGGTCGGCTTCGTCGGGCCACTCGTCGAGCGCATCGATCCATTCGACGATGGCGCTGCGCTGGTCTTCGCAGATGTCTTCCAGCAGGTGCATCGCATTGCGCGATTCCAGCAGCAACTGCCAGTCGCTGAAATGGCCGCGCGGGTTGAAAAGCTGCTGCTGCAGGTGGCCGAACTGGCGCGTCAACAAGCGGCGCAGGTCCAGGTAGCGGTCGACCATGTGGTTGACCATGCGCAGCATCAGGTCCGCCGGGCTGCTGGGCAGCCGGCCCGAGGCGCGCGACTCGCCAGCCTGCACTTGTTGCAGCAGCCGGTTGGCAAAGAACTCGCGCACCTGGCAGTCTGTCGGGTGCACGGTCAACAGCACGCGGTCGAATACCGCAAAACCCACCGGGCTGGTGTCGATGGCCTCGAGCGCTTTGCGGGCCGAGGCCAGCGTGCCGTGGGTGTCATCGGTGAACATCGCCTCGCTTCCCGCGCCGGCGGCCAGGCGGCGGAACACCAGCATGTCGTACCAGGAGGTGTCGTCAAAATGCGAAGGCAGCTGGTTGTTCAGCAGGTCCGCAACATGCAGGTCGACCAACTGCCCGCCGGTCCAGCGTTGCAGTGCGGCCTGCACTTCGGCCGACTGAACTTCGAACTCCCGCCGGCCGCTGCCCAGCCACAGGTAGCCTGCGGCGGGCAGGGCTTCAGGGAGGGCGTCCAGCTCGGTGAACTGGTCGGCGTTGATGTGGAAGATGCGCATCCCGCTGCGACGCGCTCACTGCGCTCGCAGCAAGCGCGCAGCCTCCAGCGCAAAGTAACTCAGCACACCATCGGCACCGGCGCGCTTGAAGGCCAGCAGGCTCTCCATCATCACCGCATCGTGATCCAGCCAGCCGTTCGCCGCGGCGGCCTTGAGCATCGCGTATTCGCCGCTGACCTGGTAGGCGAAGGTGGGCACGCGAAACTCGTCCTTCACACGCCGGACGATGTCCAGATACGGCATGCCGGGTTTGACCATCACCATGTCGGCACCTTCGGCGATGTCCAGCGCCACCTCGCGCAACGCTTCGTCGCTGTTGCCCGGGTCCATCTGGTAGACCTTCTTGTTGCTCTGGCCCAGGTTGGCGGCCGAGCCCACGGCGTCGCGAAACGGGCCGTAGAACGCGCTGGCGTACTTGGCGCTGTAGGCCATGATGCGGGTGTGAATGTGGCCCTTGGCCTCCAGGGCTTGCCGTATCGCTCCGATCCTGCCGTCCATCATGTCGCTGGGGGCCACGATGTCCACGCCGGCATCGGCTTGCGTCAGCGCCTGCTGGGTCAGCACGGCCACGGTTTGATCGTTGAGGATGTAGCCGGTGGCGTCGAGCAGCCCGTCCTGGCCGTGGCTGGTGAAGGGATCCAGCGCCACGTCGGTCATCAGCCCGAGTTCCGGGAAGCGCTTCTTGAGTTCGCGCACCACCGTGGGCACCAGGCCTTCGGGGTTGAGGGCTTCGCGGCCGTCGTCGGTCTTGAGTGCCGGCTCCAGCACCGGGAACAGCGCCATCGCCGGGATCCCCAGTTCCATGCATTCCTCGGCGATGGGCAGCAAGCGGTCCAGGCTGCGCCTTTGCACGCCCGGCATGGAACTCACGTCCTGCATCAGGTTTTTGCCGCTCAGCACAAACACCGGCAAGATCAGGTCGCTGGCGCGCAGGTGGTTTTCGCGCACCAGGTTTCGCGTGAATGAATCGCGGCGCAGCCTGCGCGGCCGGCTGCAAGGGAAGGGCGGAGGTGTTTGCACTTTGCGCTGAGCCGTTGGTGCGCAGGCGACGGCGCTGCGCAGTTCCGATTGAAACGGGCCGCTCCGCGATAGCACCGCGGGACCCTAGAAAAACGCGATGCATCTGCTAAAGTAAGCATTGAATGATAGCCGCAAGGTGGTCGTTCCCTGCTTTTCCTCCCTGAGCAGGTGCCTTACCGTGATGACAGCGTTAAGGCTTTCAAAGCCCTGACCGAACGGTCGGGGCTTTTCTTTGCCGGCGCTGCTGTTTCCCGTGCCTCGATCGCTTCGACCGCTTCGACGGGCTGCACCGGTCAGCCCGCCATAATGCCGCGATGCTCTGGATCAAAGCCTTCCACATAGTGTTCGTTGCGAGCTGGTTTGCCGGCTTGTTTTACCTGCCGCGCCTGTTCGTCAATCTGGTCACGGTACCGGCGGACAGCCACGCTGAACGCGAACGGCTGCTGATGATGGCCCGCAAGCTCTACCGCTTCAGCAGCCTGCTGATGGTGCCCGCCCTCGCTTTGGGCTTTGTGTTGTGGCTCTACTATGGGATTGGCAAGGGCCCGGGCAACGTTTGGCTGCATCTCAAGCTGTTGCTGGTGCTGGGCGCGATTGCCTACCATCATGTGTGCCGATCGCTGTTGCGCAAGTTCGAGCAATTGGCCAACCGACGCAGCGAACGCTGGTTCCGGGTGTTCAACGAATCGGCGGTGTTGGTGTTTGCCGCCATCGTGGTGCTGGTGGTTGTCAAGCCGTTCTGAGGCTTGATGGCACGCCATCGCAGCTCTGCCGTACCGCTGGCATGGCTTTATGCGGCGTTGATCGTCTATGCCAGCCTGTATCCGTTCACGGGCTGGCAAGAGGCGCGCGGACCTTTGCTGGCCTTTTTGGCACTGCCCTGGCCGCGCTGGTGGACGGGGTTCGACCTGGTCTCCAATCTGCTGGGCTATTTGCCGCTGGGGGCGCTGGTCTGCGTGGCATGGCTGCGCAAGGGCGGCCGGCCCGCGGTGGCGTTTGGGCTGGCGGTTCTGCTGGGCACCCTGCTGTCCGGCCTGATGGAGTTGGTGCAAGACTTTTTGCCCCAGCGGGTGCCGTCCAACGTCGATCTGGCCGTCAATGCACTGGGCAGCGCCGTCGGCGCGGGCTTGGGGTTGGGGGCTCACCTGTTTGGCGCGGTGGCATGGTGGCAGTCTTGGCGCAACCGGTGGTTCGTCGAGCGCAGCGCGGGCGGTCTGGCGCTGCTGATGCTCTGGCCGGTGGGCTTGCTGTTTCCCACGCCCGTGGTGCTGGGCCTGGGGCAGGTGCTCGAGAGGGTGCAAGAGCATCTGGCCAGCTTGTTGCAAGACACGGCGATGGCCGAAGAGTCCCAGGGCTGGCTGCTGCTCGAACCCCGTCTGGAGGCACTCTCACCCGGGGCTGAACTGCTGGCGGTCGCGTTCGGCCTGCTGGCGCCGTGCCTGGTGGGCTTCACGGTCGCCCGGCCCGGCTGGCGACGCCTGGTGCTGGTGGCTGGCGTGGGATTGCTCGGCTTTGCGGCCACCACCTTGTCGACGGCCCTGAACTTTGGCCCGGAGCATGCGCTGACCTGGTCGACGCGCCCGGCCCTGGCGGCCTTTGGCTGTGGCATCGCGTTGGCGGCGCTGCTTGTGACCGTGCCCGCACGTGTCAGCGCCGGGCTGGGGCTGGTGGTGCTGACGGCCTTGGTGGTTTTGCTGGCGCAAGCTCCGGCCGATCCATACTATTCACAGAGCCTGCAGGCTTGGGAGCAGGGCAGGTTCATTCGCTTTCACGGCGCCGCGCAGTGGGTCGGCTGGCTCTGGCCTTACGCGGCGCTGGCCTACTTGCTGGCCCGTGTAGGGGCAAGCGATCAACGCTGAAACATGGGCCCGGTAAAATTGAACGCATGAGTTACTACCAACGCCACATCTTCTTTTGCCTGAACCAACGCGACAACGGTGAGAACGCTTGTGCCAACCACAATGCCCAGGCTGGTTTCGACCGCTGCAAGGCGCGCGTGAAGGGCGAAAAGCTGAACGGCCCGGGCGCGGTGCGGGTCAACAAGGCGGGCTGCCTGGACCGCTGCGCCGGCGGGCCGGTGGCCGTGGTCTACCCGGAAGCCGTCTGGTACACCTATGTGGATCAGCACGACATTGATGAGATCGTCGATTCGCATTTGAAGAACGGTCAACCCGTCGAACGCCTGTTGCTGCCGCCCAGCGTGGGGCGCTGAGTCGCTGCATGAATTCGCAAACCTTGCGCCAGACCGTGGCCGGCCCGGCCGGCGCGATCGAGTGTGCCGTGGACACCCCCGCCGGCCCGGCGCGCGGGGTTGCGTTTGTCTGCCACCCGCACCCGCAGCACGGTGGCACGCTGGACAACAAGGTGGTGCAGACGCTGGCCCGCGCGTTCGTGCAGCTGGGCTGGCGCAGCGTGCGTTTCAACTTCCGCGGCATCGGCGCCTCCGAGGGCGCCTGGGATGACGGGGTGGGCGAGGTGGACGATGCGCTGGCCGTGGTCGCCGCCTACCGTCCGAAGGAGGGTGAAGCCTCGCAGCCGTTCATGCTGGCGGGCTTTTCGTTCGGCGCCTTTGTGGCCTCGCAGGCGGCAGCCCGCCTGCCGCCGCCAGCCAAGCCGCAACGCATGGTGTTGGTCGGGCCGTCGACGCAAAAACAGGCCATGCCGCCGGTGCCCGCCGATACGGTGGTGATTCATGGCGAGGCCGACGATGTGGTGCCCTTGTCAGCCACCTTGGACTGGGCGCGGTCGCAGTCCTTGCCGGTCATCGTGTTTCCTGGTGTCGGGCATTTCTTTCACGGGCAATTGGCCCTGCTCAAGAACGTGGTCGTGCAGCAGTTGCAGCGGCCGCGCGATTGCTGAGATTCGCGGTCCTCGGGGCGGCCCCGTTCGGGCGTTCCAAATCCTCCATCATCCACGGGTTACCTGATGAAATTCATCGTCGCTTTGCTGTTCTCTGTGGGTTTGGTTGGCACCGTGCATGCGCAGGCGCCCCAGCCACCCGAAGTCAACGCCAAGAGCTTTCTGGTGCTGGACATGACGAGCAACCAGGTGCTCGCCGAGCGGGCGGCAGACGCTCCGGCAGACCCCGCTTCGCTGACGAAGTTGATGACCGCCTATGTTGTCTTCACGGCCATTCGTGACAAGAAGCTGTCGTTGGAGCAGACGCTTCCCGTCTCGCTGCGCGCCTGGGAAGAGCGCAAGGGGGGCGGCTCGCTGATGTTCATCGACACCACCATGACGCCCAAGGTCGATGAACTGCTGCGCGGCATGATCGTGCAAAGCGGCAACGATGCGTCGGTGGCGCTGGCCGAGGGTGTTGCCGGCAGCCTGGACCAGTTTGTGGCGATGATGAATCGTCAGGCCCAGGCGTTTGGCCTGAAGAACAGCACATTCAAGAACGTCACCGGCCTCACCGAAGCCGGCCACAAGAGCACGGCGCGCGAGCTGGCCACGATTGCCGGCCACATCATTCGCGACTTTCCGGAGTTCTACACCTACTACTCCATCAAGGAGTACGCCTACAACAAGATCTCGCAGCCCAATCGCAACCTCTTGCTGCGGCGCGACCCGACCGTCGATGGCATGAAAACGGGTTTCACCGAGGCAGCCGGCTATTGCCTAATCGCCAGTGCCGTGCGCGACTTCCCCAATCTGGGCTCGGCGGGAGCGGCGAGCGGCAAGCGGCGCTTGCTCAGCGTGGTGCTCAATACGACCTCGATGGACGCACGCGCCAACGAGAGCCAGAAGCTGTTGAACTGGGGCTACCAGGCCTTCGACACGGTGCGCCTGTTCGACGACGGTCAACCGATGGTGTCGCCGCAGGTCTGGAAGGGCAAGGCCGCGCAAGTCAAGCTCGGGGCTGCAGGCGGCGTGTTCGTCAGCGTTCCCAAGGGAGAGGGCGGCAAGCTGCAAACCAAGATCGAACGCAGCGACCCGCTGGTGGCGCCGCTGGCCAAGGGGCAGCGTGTGGGTTCGGTCAAGGTCAGCACCGCCAGCGGGTTGGCCGTGCTGGAGCTGCCGCTGGTGGTGCTCGAACCCGTTGAACAGGCCGGCGTGTTCGGGCGCGCCTGGGATTCGTTGCGCCTGTGGATCAAATGAGCATCGGTTGCGTCAGTTTGTTTTCACGCCAGGCCCGACTTGGGTTTAATCTGCGTGCCTGAATGCGCATTGGAGACGACATGCAAGCGATTCCCGACAGCCTGTGTTATCTGAACGGCGAATACAGCTCGCTGCGCGAGGCCAAGGTTTCGGTGCTCGACCGTGGCTTCATCTTCGGTGACGGGGTGTACGAGGTGGTGCCGGTGTTCGGCCGCAAGTTGTTCCGTTTCGACGAGCACATGGCGCGCCTCGGCCGCAGCCTGTCCAAACTGCGCATCGCCAACCCGCACGCCAGTGGCGAATGGCTGGAGCGCTGCCGCAAGCTGGTGGCGCCCCTGGCCGAGCAAAGCGCAGCCGGCGACCTGCTGGTGTACATCCAGGTCACGCGCGGCGTGGCGCTGCGCGACCACGTGATGCCCACCGATATCACGCCCACCGTGTTCATGATGGCCAGCATGTCGAAGCCCCCCACTGCCGAGCAGCGCCACCATGGCGTGGCCTGTGTGACGGCGCGCGACTTCCGCTGGGAACGCGGCGACATCAAGAGCACCTCGCTGCTGGGCGCGGTGCTGGCGCGACAGATGTCGGCCGACCATGGCGCCGCCGAAACTATTTTGTTCCGCGACGGCTTCCTGACCGAAGCATCGGCCAGCAACGTGTGGGTTGCCCACGAAGGCGCCTTGCTGGGCCCGCCCAAGAGTGAACATGTGCTGGAGGGCATTCGCTACGAGTTGCTGCGCGAGTTGTGCGAAGAGACCGGCATCGCCTTCAACCTGCGGCCGATCGCCGAGGCCGAGGTGTTTTCGGCCGACGAAGTGATGCTCAGCTCGGCCACCAAGGACGTGCTCAGCGTGACCACGCTGGACGGCCAGCCGGTCGGCCACGGTGCGTTGCGCGGCAAGCCGGGGCCGGTGTACGCGCGGCTGTACGAGGCTTACCAGCGTGCCAAGGTCAGCCAGTCGGTTTGAGCTCGCAGGGGTTGAGTTCGCCAAGGTGTTGAGATCGTCCGATCGGCCCCAAGCTGCGCAGGCATGAACAAGGCCATGACCGACATCCCGCCCGAGCCATCGCTCATCGCGTATCCGTCGCCGTTCCCCATCAAGGTGATGGGCGCCAACGTCGAGGGGTTTGCGGAGGCTGTCGTGAAGGTGGCGAAGAGCTTCGATCCGGGCTTTGACGTTGCCAGCATCGAAACCCGCTCCAGCAGCGGCGGCAAATACCTCGGTGTGACCATCACCGTCACGGCGACGAGTCGCGAGCAGCTTGACGAGCTGTACCGCACGCTCTCGACGCACCCGATGGTGAAGGTGGTCCTGTGAGCCTTGCCGCGCTGGCGCGTCGCGACGGTGAAGTAGGCGGAGATGGCGGCTCAACAAGCCGGCCCGTGATTCATATTCTTGGCCGTGCGGACTATGCCGCCACGGTCGAGGCCATGCGCAATTTCACCGAGACCCGCACTGCGGCCAGCGTGGATGAAATCTGGCTGTGCGAACACCCGCCGGTCTACACGCAGGGCCTGGCCGGCAAGGCGGAACATGTGCTGGACCCTCAGGGCATTCCGGTCGTGCGGACCAACCGCGGCGGGCAGGTGACCTACCACGGGCCGGGGCAGGTGGTGGCCTACCCGCTCATTGACTTGATGCGATTGGGGATCTACGTGAAGGAGTACGTGTACCGGCTGGAGCACTGCGTTCTCAAGACCTTGGAGAGCTTGGGCGTCACGGGCCACCGCGTGGCCGGCGCGCCTGGCATCTATGTGGGCCTTGCCGACCCGTTCGGCCACGCCGCACTGACCGGGCCGCGCACAGACCGGTTCGACGGACTGGGCAAGATTGCCGCCGTCGGCGTCAAGGTCAGCCGGCACCGCACCTACCACGGTCTGGCGCTGAATGTGGCGATGGATCTGGCGCCCTTCGAGCGCATCCACCCTTGCGGCTACGCGGGTCTGCAAACGACCGACCTGACTACACTCGGTGTGAATGCCGATTGGTCCACGGTCGCGCAGCGGCTGGGCCACAGCCTGGCTTCGCACCTGAGCCCTTGAAACCCACCGCCCTCCAGCGCACGAAAGCCCCCATGTCCACCGACAACGTCGTCCACGAATCGCACAGCGCGGCCAGCTATGACCCGAGCGCCAAGCAAAAGGCGCAGGCCAAGACGTCGCGCATTCCGATCAAGATCGTCGCGGCGGAAACCCTCAAGAAGCCGGATTGGATCCGGGTCAAGGCGGGTTCGCCGACGACGCGCTTCTACGAGATCAAGCAGATTCTTCGCGAACACAAACTCCACACGGTCTGCGAAGAGGCATCGTGCCCGAACATCGGCGAGTGTTTTGGCAAGGGCACCGCCACGTTCATGATCATGGGCGACAAGTGCACGCGGCGCTGCCCGTTCTGTGATGTCGGCCATGGCCGCCCTGACCCGCTGGACGCTTGCGAGCCGGAGAACCTGGCGAAGACAATCGCTGCACTCAAGCTCAGCTATGTCGTCATCACCAGCGTGGACCGTGACGACTTGCGCGACGGTGGCGCAGGGCACTTTGTCGATTGCATACGGCGCACCCGCGAGTTGTCGCCGGGAACGAAGATCGAGATCCTCACGCCGGACTTTCGTGGGCGCATGGACCGCGCGCTGGACATCCTGAAGGCCGCTCCGCCCGACGTGATGAACCACAACCTCGAGACGGCGCCGCGCTTGTACAAAGAGGCACGCCCGGGCTCGGACTATGCGTTTTCGTTGAACCTGCTCAAGCGCTTCAAGGCGTTCGCGCCTCATGTGCCCACCAAGAGCGGCCTGATGGTGGGCTTGGGCGAAACCGACGAAGAGATTCTGCAAGTGATGCGCGACATGCGAGCGAATGACATCGACATGCTGACCATCGGCCAGTATCTCGCGCCCAGCGGCCACCATTTGCCGGTGCGTCGCTACGTGCATCCGGACACGTTCAAGATGTTCGAGGCCGAGGCGAAGATGATGGGCTTCACCCATGCCGCGGTGGGTGCGATGGTGCGTTCCAGCTACCACGCTGACCAACAGGCTGTACACGCAGGGGTGCAAATCGGCGCCATGGCATGACAGGCGGCGAGATGGCGCCTGGGCCCGCGTTAAGGCCGCGTCGTTCGGACTCCGCGCCCTCGATGCGGGGATGGGTGTTCGCCGGAGGCGCAAGCCGTGGTTGCCGCGCCGGGGGACTCCGAATCGATGGTCTCTGGGCTTTGCGCCATGACCCACCGAACGACTTCGTCGAACGCAACGTCCTGAAAGGCCAGGTCCACGTGCGCGGTGCCGGGCACATGGCGGTTGCTTGCGCCGGGCAGTGTGGCCGTGCTTGCCGGGAACACGATGTTGTCGCAGTGACTGTAGAAACACGTGAACTTGGCGTAGCGTTTCGGCGGTTCGCTCCGCGCCAGCTGGCTGAGCCACGGGCTGCTGATTCGCATTTGTTTGCCGTTGACCGTGTGGCCAAAGTGCGCAAGCCATGTGCCGTGGTGCGGCGTGCCGATGGTGACTACGCGGTGCACCCGGGCATCGTTGGCTGAGTTCGAAAGCCATGCTCGAGCCGCCAATCCACCCATGCTGTGAGCGACCATGACGGGAGCTTGACCTGTCGCCGATTGCAGCCGCCGCACCGCTTGGTCAACGGTACCGACGTAGTTGTCTATCGATCCGAACAGTGGTTCTAGGTTGACGGCAACAAAGGGCACCTGTGCCAACCTCAGCTTCGCCATCCACGGGTTCCAGAGTGCACGGTTGCAGAAGAAGCCGTGCACGAGAACGACCCCGCGCATGCCGGTGGCCTGCGGTGGGACGAAGTCGGGTTCGGCGTGGCTCCGAAACGGCTGGCGCCAGCAGAAGACTTGCGGGGCGGTGAGCACCTCTCCCCACCAAGCCCCGAGCAACTGGCGCGCGCTGGCGCGCTGTGCCGGGTCGCCGGTCTGGGTGAACGCGAGCATTACAAATTCGACCGCAAGAAACAGCGCATAGCCCAGCAGGATGAGGAGCACTCCCACCCACGCCCACATCAGTTGACCACTCCGGAAAAAGTAGATGGCCCACGCGGCAACGGCGATGACGAGGGAGAAAACAGTGATCTGTTGGAACCTTGCAAGCATGATGACGATGCTAGCCCGTCTTTCTCACATTTCCGTGGATAGGCCGTGAGTTGAGCGTTCACCGCAGCGTAAGTCGTTGATCTGCAATGAACGCGTGGCGACGGGGCCTGTAGTGGAGACCTTGGTCCTTGCGCCCGGTGCGAAGGGTGCCTAAATTTGCGTGCATGTTCCTGCGCTGCAACCGACGCAAGAAGGACGGCAAGGCCCACGATTGCTGGAGCGTGGTGGAGAACCGCCGCTGCAGTGATGGCCAGGCATTCAAGGAGATCAAGCACGACCTGGCCGTCCGGCCGATCTTCCACAAGACTGAAGCGCGTATCGAGGCCCACATCTTCGTGGCCTTCTTGGCGTACTGCTTGCAGGTCACGCTCAAGGCCAAGCTCAGGGCGCTGGCTGGCGGCACCACACCGCGCGAGGTGATCGCGAAGCTCAAGGCCATGCAGACGGTGGACGTGCATCTACCCACCACCCACGGCCGCGAGCTGACCTTGCCGCGATACACGCAGCCCGAGCCTGAACACCGCATGCTGCTGGACCAACTGCGGCTGAGCTTGCCGAATCAACCGCCACCGAAGATCACCGCGGCGCACGCGCGCCAGAGCCCGGTGGACTCCGTCATGTAGTGGAGACCTTCGGGTCTTGCACCAATGAAATTAACAACTTCGCGGGCTTGTCGGGGCTGAATTGAGAAAGACGGGCTAGCAGCGCTGGCTGGACAAGGGGTCGGCCCGTCCGGGTCCTTCGACTCCTTCAGCCGATGCTTCGACGGTCTGGTGAAACGGTCAGCGACCAAGTTTCACCGTGGGTTCAGCAGCTCGGAGAATCTTGAATCCTTCAATTGTCCGTGACAGGTTGACCGTCGTGGCGGGTTTCAACGCATGATGTTTGCCCAAGCATCACGCGCAGACAACCCTCGGAATGCCAGCCACCGCCGACAGTATTCTCGCCCATCTCAGTCGGGTTGATGCCGAGCGCTTGCGTCGTCAGACCGCCCCAGGGCTGGCAGCAAAGGTCGATGCAATCAAACGCTATCAACAGCGGCGCTTTTCGCTGACCTATGCCGATTTGTTGACGACCGCGCGCTATGGGGCTGCGGCCAGGTTTTTCCTTGATGAACTTTATGGGCCAGGCGACTTTTCTACCCGGGACTCGCAGTTTGCCCGCGTGGTTCCAGCCATCGTGCGCTTGTTCCCTCGTGAGATCGTCGATACCGTCTCCGCTTTGGCGGGACTGCATGATCTTTCCGAGTCGTTGGATACGGCCATGGGCATGGTGCTGACATCGGTGCAGGTCGATGCACAGGCCTACACCGCCGCATGGCAGCGCGCTAGCGACCCGACTCAGCGGGGACGGCAGATCTCACTGACTGTCAGTCTGGGCTGGTCTCTCGATCAATTGACTCGCAAGACTCTTTTGCGCAAGAGTCTGCGAATGATGCGGGGCCCGGCGCTGGCCGCAGGATTGGGTGATTTGCAGGGCTTGTTGGAACGCGGCTTCGATGCTTTTGCGACGATGCGTGGGGCGCAAGAATTTCTCGCCATGGTGGAATCGCGCGAACAGAACTTGGCAACGCGTTTGTTCGCGGCAAACTTGAGTGGCCGTGAATGGAGCAGGGCTGACTCAGCGTTGTTGGGACTTCCTTAGTAGGCAATTTCATAAGTATGGCCACGTATAAGATTGTTAAGTTCGGCCGCGTCTGGCATCTTGCTGCGATCCTTCGACCAGGGGTTGCACGTGCCAAGGAAGAGCCCGTTCCATATCGAGTTGTCTACGGACGAGTCCACCGAGCTGAATCGTCGTGCGACCAGATATACGTTGCC
This sequence comes from Methylibium sp., assembly GCA_031378125.1. Classification (GTDB taxonomy): domain Bacteria; phylum Pseudomonadota; class Gammaproteobacteria; order Burkholderiales; family Burkholderiaceae_C; genus LGRD01. Next base: position 18,846 of record JANNDW010000200.1, read on the forward strand.
TTATTTCGAGGTCGTTCGAGCCAAGATGATCCTGATGGCCGCCGACGGCATGGACAACGACGAGATCGCTGCGCGGCTGGACACTCGGCGCGAGGTGGTCAGCCAGTGGCGCCAGCGCTTCTTCAGCGAACGATTGGCGGGCCTCGAAGAGAGAGCCCGCCCCGGACGCCCCCGGGTCTTTCCCCCCAAAGCTGATGGTTGAGATCAAGGCGATCGCATGCGAGCTGCCGGTCACCTTGGGTTTGCCGCTGTCGCGACTCAGCGTGGCCGACGTGGCGCGACACGCGCAGCGCTCGGGACTGGTGGCCAGCATCAGCGACCGCACGGTCTGGCGGTGGTTTCACGAGGACGCCATTCGCCGTTGGCAGCACCGTTGCTGGATCTTTCCGCGAGGTGCAGTATGAAGCGTAGTCCTTGTCGTTGCTGCGCCGCGGACGGCTGCGGGTGAACTCGATGCGCAGTTTCTCCAGCATCTCGGCCACCCGGTGGTTGACGTACTCGCTGCCGTTGTCGGCGTGAAACCCGAGGATTGCAAACGGGAACTGCTCGAGCATCTGCCGGATGACGGGCAGCAGGTGCGCCTCGGAGATCGTCTGCACCGTGGCGAGCACCTCCCACTGGGTCACGCAATCGACCGCGTTGATGTGATAGAGGCCCTTGGTGCCGTCCAGATCGCCCTGGTGGACGCTGTCGATGCGCACGAAGCCCGGGCGGCCTTCGGGAGCTGGCGCCTTGCGTACGCCGATGGTCGCGGCCTTGGTGGGCCGGGTCTTGGTCAGCACGACCCGATGGGCACGGTAGGGCGCGCTATTGCGCAGGTTGTACAGGTGCCCGACGGAGATCGAGCCCAGTCGCTCGAAGCGCGCGTCGCCGAAGACATCGCGCTGGCGGCGCAGCACGCAGGCCGTGGCCGGGCCCGACATCGTGCTCATGGCTCGCGACGTCGGCCAGCAGCGCCAAATCGGCGCTCGTGTAGCGCCGTGCGAAGGCATGCACGGGTGCGCGGTATCCCTTGACGAGGCGCTTGCCGGCGTCCCAGCGCGAGACCAACCGCGTGATCTGGGCGCGGCCGTAGCCGCTCAGCAGCTGCAGATAGCTCAACACCGGCCCGCGATGCGCGCGCGGCAACTGGCGGTAATCGAAGCGCCACAACACGGATTCGATCCACGCGTAGCGCCCTTCGTCATCCTCGGCCTGCCGGAACTCCAGCGACTGGATTCCCTCCAGCACCTGCCGAACCTGCTCCAAGGTCCGAACCTGGGCTTCGTTCATGTCGATCACCATCGCTTCGAATATCGACTAGCCGCGCTGACGCGCTGCCCTTCAGCCGCCAAACCGCCTCGCCCAGACCCCCTCCAGGCCCACACCTTGTTGGAATTGAGAGCCCGGCCTCAGGCTCACGCCTCGTTGGACAAGACTCAGTCTTGACGCCCGGGCAAAAAACGTGGCAGAATCATGGTCTTCGCTGAAAGCAAGAGACGGCGAGCCGCTGAGAGGCGGGTTCTTTAAAAACTGACAGCCGATAAGTGTGGGCGTTTAGAGGCGAGTGCCAAGGCGAGGTGGGTTGACTGTTAGAGGTTGACTCATTGAGCCGAGGTCTG
>JANNDW010000251.1:0-1533 GCA_031378125.1 Methylibium sp.
CCGATGCCCAGCGCCGCACGGTCATGGCGGGCCAGCTTGGCCAGGTCCTGGCCGTCGAAGATGATGCGGCCGGACGATGCCGACAGGTGGCCCATCACCGAACGCATGAAGGTCGTCTTGCCGGCCCCGTTGCGCCCGACCAGGCCGACCATGCGGCCCTCGGGAACCGCCAGCGACAGCCCGCGCAGCACCTGCACCGACTCGATGGCCACGTGAATCGATTCAATGCTCAGCATGGCTGGCCTTGATGCCGGCGTTGCGCTGGACCTCGGGGCCGCCGGTCACATAACGCCGCACATCGGCGGCACCCAGCGCAACTTTGGGAATGTCGTCGGCGATGATGCGGCCGCTGTAGAACGCGACCACGCGGTCGGCGTAGCGTTCGACGATGTCCATGTCGTGCTCGACGAACAGCACGGTCATCGCCTCGGCGCCAAGCGCGGTCATCACGATGTCCATCATCGGAAATTTCTCTTCGGCCGAGACGCCGCTGGTGGGTTCGTCCAGCAGCAGCAACTTCGGCTCGCCGGTCAGCGCCATCGCGATGTCGAGCAGCTTGCGCACGCCGCCGGGCAGCTCGGCCACACGCCGGTCGCGGTGCTCGGTGAGCTTGAAGCGCGCCAGCAACTCGTCGGCGCGGTTCACGGCGTCGGGCCGACGCGCCGGCTGCCAGAACGACAGCCGCGTGCCATGGCAGGCGGTGGCCACGAGCATGTTCTCGAGCACGGTCAGCTCGGCGCACAGTTGCGGGATCTGGAACGAGCGCGCCACGCCCAGCCGCGTGATCGCGCGTGGCGACATCGGGGTGATGTCGCGCTCACCCAGTGAAATGGTTCCCGAGTCCGGCTTCAGGTAGCCGGTGATCATGTTGACGAAGGTCGTCTTGCCCGCGCCGTTGCTGCCGATCAGGCTGACCCGCTGGCCCACCGCAATCGCGATGTTGATGTCACTCGCCGCGACGACGGCGCCGAAACGTTTCTCGACGCCTGTGGCTCGCAGCAGCACCGGCGCGGTCATGATGGAGCCCCCCAGTCGCTGCGCTCCTGCCCCCGAGGGGCGCCAATCGCCTTGGGAGCGGCCCGGCGGCTCATCTTCCGCCTCCCAGGCGCTTGAACCACGCGCGGTCGAACCACAACGAGCCGATGCCGCGCGGCAGGAAGCGGATGACGAACAGCAGGAACAGGCCCAGCGCCAACTGCCAGGTGTTGGGGAAGTACAGGCTGGAGAACGAGCGCACGACTTCGAGCACCGTCGAGGCCACGAACACCGCCAGCACACTTTGCCAGCCGGCCAGGATGGCGACGAAGACAAACTCGCCCGAGGTTGTCCAGTAGCTGAAGTTCGGGTCGATGTGGCCCAGCGACATCACCGTCAGCGCACCCCCCGCGCCGCCGGCAAACGCGGCCAGCACGAAGTTGATGGCCATCGCGCGGCGCACCGAGCCGCCCAGGTACTCGACGCGCAGTTCGTTCTCGCGCACCGCCAGCGTGATGAGGCCACGGGTCGAATCGAAATACACCCGCGCCAACAGCG
>JANNDW010000283.1:0-10656 GCA_031378125.1 Methylibium sp.
GACCGCTCGCCGGCCTCTGACTGGCTGAACAAACACCAGCTGGTGGACAGTGGCGTGCCCTACCAGATCATGAACGCCGATCCGCAGCAGTACCCGGGCGAGATCATCGAAAAAGACCTGGCCGCCGGCAAGATCGACGCGGCCATCGTGTGGGGCCCGATCGCCGGTTACTTCGCCAAGCGGGTCAAGACACCAACCTTGCTGGTGGTGCCGTTGAAGTCGGAACCCGGCGTCAAATTCGACTACCAGATGGCCATGGGGGTTCGCTACGGCGAACGCGAATGGAAGCAGCAGATCGAAACCCTGCTCGATTCGCGCCAAGCCGAGATCCAGGCGATCTTGAAGGAATTTGGGGTCCCCTTGGTCGACGCCTCGTTTGAAGCGCGCAAGTGAAGCGCGCAAAGGAAGCCCGCAAGTGAAGCCCGCAAGAGCGGACATGCGCGCGCGTCGCGGGCTTCGATCAGCGCCCTGATGAAATACGTCCTGGCGCTTTGTTTGTCCATGGGCCTGGCGGGCAACAGCCTCGCCGAAATGGACCGGGCCAGCTTCATCGGCCTGGGTGCCAGCGTGCTGAAGATCGAGGTGCTGCGCGCCCAGGGCGGGTATTCGCTTGGCTCGGGTGTGGTGGTTCGACCCAACAAGGTGGTCACCAATTGCCACGTGACGCGCGATGCGTCGCAAATCCACATCGTCCGTGGCTCGGCCCGCTGGCTGGTCGAGTCGCAGGCCATTGACGTGGACCACGACCTCTGCGTGCTGCACACCCCCGGCATCAAGGCCGCGGTGGTCACGTTAGGGCGCAGCGCCGATGTCAAGGTCGGCCAGACGGTGATCGCGCTGGGCTTCACCGGCGGGCTGGGCATCCAGAACAGCCCCGGCGACGTGGTGGCCTTGCACCGGCATGACAACAGCAACGTCATCCAGAGCAGCAACTGGTTCAGCTCCGGCGCCAGCGGTGGAGGCCTGTTCGACGATGAGCTGCGGCTGGTGGGCATCCTCACCTACCGCCTGCGCGGCGGCGCGGCGCACTACTTCGCCGCGCCAGTGGACTGGCTGCAAACCATGCTGGACGACAGCGCGCGCTATGTGCCGGTGAAGCCCATTGCAGCGAACCTTCTGGCCTACTGGCAGAGGCCGGCCGCGATGCAGCCCAACTTCTTGCGGGCCGCGCTGCTGGAACGCGACCGCCATTGGACCGAGCTGGAGGCCTTGGCGTCTCAATGGACCCGCTCGGACGCGGACGATGCCGAACCCTGGTACCGGCACGGCATCGCGCTGGAGCAATTGAACCGGCTGCCGGACGCGCAGCGAGCGCTGGAACGCTCGGTGAGCATCGAGCCTGGGTTCAGTGAGGCATGGTTCCGGCTGGGGCTGGTCTACACGCGGCAGGGCCAACTGGACCGTGCCCGCGCCGCGCGTGCCCGGCTGGATACCTTGAAATCAGACCTGGCACCCAAGCTGGGCCAGGCGATCGAAAAACTCTGAGGCCGCGCTTTTTGCGCGAGCCTCCAACCCACACTGCTTTCATGACTTTCATTGCCCCACGACACGCCACCGCCGCCCTTGCGCTTGCGCTTGCGCTCGTTTTCAGCCTGCTGGTGTCAACGGCGATGCGCGCACACGCGCAACAAGAGGAGAAGAAGGATTTTTCCCAGGCCGAGCGCTTGTTGTTCATGACCAACCAGCTGACCCAGCTGCGCCCGCCGACGGTCCTGCGCTATTCGTTTCGCAAGAGCGGCAGCATGGAAGAAGGCTTCGAAGACAGCGTCAGCATCGCGCTGAGCAAGCAAGCCGATGGCAGTTGCTGCGCCGGCGTCGGCGAGTTCCTCACCGGCGCCCGCAAGCTGAACCTGCCTGAAGTGCCCGCCGCGGAGGGCAACCCGGTGATCCTGTATTTCCTGGAGCACGACGTGCGCGAAATGCAGCGCTTGACCAAGGGATCGCAGTACCATTTCCGCAAGCGGATTCGAATGGCCGTCTACCAGGCGGCCAAGGTCCGGGACGTGTCGCTGGGCTACCGTGGCAAGACGATCAAGGGCACCGAAGTGGAGATCTCGCCGTACCTTGATGACCCCAACCGTTCGCGCTATGAAAAGCTGGCGGGCAAGCAGTACCTGTTCATGTTGTCCGATGCCGTGCCCGGCGGGGTGTACGGCATTCGCACCCAAATCAGCGAGTCGTCGCGGCCGGCGCCGCTGATCGTCGAGGAACTCTATGCCGAAGGTGCCGAGCCCGCACCGCGCAAGACAAGCCCCTGACTTCAATCGCCCGACGCCCATGAAAAATTCAATTCGCCCGCTGCTGTCCGCGACCCTGGTGCTGCTCGGTGGCGTTGCCGCCGCCAACGATTTCCCCACCGTCGAACGGGTGAACTATGTCCAGGAGTGCATGCGCACCCATCCCGGACCGAACTATGAAATGGTCAACAAGTGCTCGTGCGCACTGGATTCCCTGGCCAAGGACGTCAAGCACGCGGAGTACGTGGAGATGAACACCGCGGCGAATGCCAATTCCATCGGCGGCGAGCGTGGCAACACGATCCGCGACACCGAGGTGCTGCAGGCCAAGATCAAGCGCTACCGTGAGTTGCAGACGCGGGCCAAGAAGGCTTGCTTCATCAACCTGGACGCCAAGTAGGTTGTTGGCGTGATGCCGAGCCGCTCAATCGGTCGGCGCGTGGGCTTGTCTGTGGGCTTGTCTGTGGGCGTGTCCGTGAGCTTGTGCGTGGGCCTGTGGGCCGTTGCCGGTGCGGCAAGCGCACAGCCAGCCAAGGATTCCGATCCTTTGCCGGTGTCCCAGGTCGCCGCCGGTGTGTTCGTGCATTTCGGCGCGCTGGAGGAATGGCAGCCGAGCAATGCGGGAGACGTTGCCAACCTGGGCTTCGTCGTGGGCAGCCGGTGTGTCGCTGTCATCGACACCGGCGGCACGCCGCAGGTCGGGCGCAGGCTGCTCGCCGCCGTCCGGCAGGCCAGCCCCTTGCCGGTCTGCTACGTCATCAACACACATGCCCATCCAGACCACATGCTGGGCAATGTGGCGTTCACCGGCTTGGCGCAGGAGCCCGCCAGGTTTGTGGGCAGCGCCCGCTTGGATGCTGCGCTTGCCGCGCGAGAACGGCACTACCTCAACACGCTGCAACGCGATTTCGGATTGAGCTTGCCGCGCGAGGCCATCGTCCACCCGAACCTGATGGTCGACGAGCTGCTCGAACTCGACCTCGGCGACCGGGTGCTCCAGTTGAACGCCTGGCCCACCGCGCACACCGACCATGACCTGACCGTGTACGACCGCAAGACCCGCACGTTGTTCCTGTCGGACCTGCTGTTCGTCAGCCATTTGCCGGTGCTGGACGGCAAGTTGCGGGGCTGGTTGGGGGTGATGGCGTCGATCAAAAGTTTCGCCGTGGCGCTGGCCATTCCGGGGCACGGTGCGGCCAGCGCCGACTGGCCGGCGGTGATGACGCCGCAATGGAACTACCTGGACAGTTTGTTGGTGCAGACAAGAGCGGCAATAAAGGCGAAAATGACCATCCAACAGGCGGTTGATTCGGTCCCCTTGCCGGCGGATGCAAAGTGGCAGTTGACCGATCTCTTCCATCGTCGCAATGTGACCGCCGCGTACGCTGAACTGGAATGGGAAGACTGAGCCCGGCCTGGGCACCTTCAGAGGAGATCCGATGAACACGATCCGACGTTTTGCTGTGATCAGCGGCCTGGTGCTGCTGGGCCTGAGCCCTGCCGCGCAAGCGCAGCTCAAGTCCGGTGACAACCCGGAGGCCAACGAAGTCTGGAAGAAGGTCCGCACCAGCCTGTTCGCGGCACGCCCGATCATCAACGCGGGCGACGATGTGTTGCTGCTGGAGACGCCCAACCGCGCCGAAGATGCCGCCATCGTGCCGATCTCCATCAAGGTGCGCGCGCCCCAGAGCGCCACGCAGTACGTCAGCAAGCTGTACCTGTTGATCGACAACAACCCCTCACCCATCGCGGCGATCTTCAACTTCACGCCGAACAGCGGCCGCGCCGATGTCGAGACCCGGGTGCGCGTGGATGAATACACCCATGTTCGCGCCATCGCCGAAATGAACGATGGCAAGCTGTACATGAGCACGCGCTTCGTCAAGGCCTCGGGTGGCTGCTCCGCCCCGCCGGGCAAGGACCAGGCGGCCGCGATGGCCTCGTTGGGCAAGATGAAGTTCCGGGTCGAAGGCGATGTGTCGGCCCGCAAGCCGGTGCTGGCCCAATTGATGATCAGCCACCCGAACAACTCGGGCCTGGCGATGGACCAGTCGACGCGCCAGTTCACGCCGGCGCACTATGTGCGCGCGGTCAACGTCAGCTACGCCGGCCAGCCGGTGATGTCGGCTGACGTGGACATCTCGATCAGCGAGAACCCGAGCTTCCGCTTCTACTTCATCCCCAGTGCAGAGGGCGAGTTGAAAGCCGATATCGTGGATTCAACCGACCGGCGTTTCAGCAGCGCGCTCAAGGTTCGCCCGGCGGACTGATGCCGCCCTGCCTGATGGCCAGCGGGCTGCTTGCCGCGCTGCTGGTAGCGGCTGCGCCGGCCCACGCTGCGCCCTTTGCCTACATCACCAACCAGGGCAGCCACGACGTTTCGGTGATCGACCTGGCCTCGCAGCAGGTGGTGGCCACCGTGCCGGTGGGCCGTTCGCCGGCCGGCGTGGTGGCCTCCAGCCGCGCGGGCAAGGTGTTCATCTCCAACCCGGACAGCAAGACGATCTCGGTGATCGACATGCGCTCGCAGAAGGTCGTGGCCACGCTGCCCGCGGGCGACGGGCCGGTGGGCATCGACGCATCGCCGGACGGATCGCAGCTGTTCGCGGCCGACTGGTTCAAGGACCGGCTGTTGGTCATCGACACCGCGAAGTACGAAGTTCAGGCCGCTATCGCCGTCGGCAAAGCCCCCGCCGGCGTGGCCAGCGCGGACGACGGCAACACGGTCTTCGTGGCCGAGCGCGACGATGACGCAGTGGCCGTGCTCGACGTGGCGCAAAAGCGCGTGCGCTCGCGGGTTCGCGTGGGCAGCCACCCGTTCGCGCTGCTCTTTGACGCGCCCCGGCAGCGGCTCTACGCGCTGAACGTGCAAAGCGACGACGTGTCCATCATCGACACGCGCCTGCTTGCGGTGATCAAAACCGTCAAGGTCGGCAAGGCGCCCTACGGCGCCAGCCTGGCGCACGGCGGTACGCTGGTTTACGTGACCAATCAGCACGACAACACGGTCAGCGTGCTCGACGCCGACGCGATGCGGGTGGTGCGCACGCTGCCGGGGTTCTCCTACCCCGAAGGCGTGGCCGCGCACGCCGACCGTGTCTACGTGGTGAACTGGATGGACGACAACGTCAGCGTGCTCGACGCCAAGACCGGCAACCCCGTCGGGGTGGTTGCCACTGGCCAAAATAGCCGTGGCTTCGGAGCCTTCATCGGCGCTCCGATCGGCCCCTGAGACTCATATCAAGACTCCCTGGAGACGACAAACATGCTGGATTTCCTGTTCAAGTCGACGATCGCCGCCGCACTGTTCGCCGGGCTGATCGGCGCAGCGCAATCGCACGGCCCGACGCGCCAGAAGGCGATCGAAAAAGTCACCATCAACGCGCCCGCCGATGTGGTCTGGGCCAGGATCAAGAACTTCGACGCGCTGAAAGACTGGCACCCCGCGGTGGCCGAAAGCCCGGCCGACAAAGGCAATGCCGAGGGCTCGGTGCGCTCGCTCAAGCTCAAGGGCGGCGGCGCGCTGACCGAGACGCTGGAAAGCTTTGACGATGCACAGAAAAAATACAGCTACCGCGCCAAAGACGGCGGCGCCTTGCCGGTGACGAACTACACCTCCACGATCCGGGTCACCGCGGACGGCAAGGCGTCCGTGGTCGAGTGGCGCGGCGCCTTCTATCGCGGCCACCCCAACAACGACCCGCCACCGGACCAGAATGATGAAGCCGCCGTCAAGGCCATCACCGGCGTCTACAAGAGCGGGCTCGAAAACCTGAAGAAATTGGTCGAGGCCAAATAGGCGGCCTTCGCCCGAGCCCGGTCGCTGACATGGCGCTGTACGTCAAGTTGTTGCTCGCGGCGCTCGTGGCGATCGCAGCAGGGTGCGCCACACCCGCCGGCAACACAGCAGCGCAGGCACCGGTGGCGCTGAAGGTGGCCGAGGGTGTCTACATGCTGCCCGGGAGCAGGGGCGAGGTCGATACCGGCACGCTGGGGCGCATCGGCAACGCGGGCTTCATCATCGGCGACTCGGGTGTGATCGCGATCGACACCGGCACGTCCTACCTGCACGGCGTGGCCTTGCTGAACGCCATTGCCAAGGTCACGGACAAACCGATCCGACTGGCGCTGATCACGCACACGCGGCAAGAGTTCCTGTTCGGCGCCGCCGCCTACCGCGAGCGAGGGATTCCGATTCACATGCACCGCAAAACCGCCGAGCTGATGGTCGCGCGTTGCGAGGGCTGCCTGAAAACGCTGAAGCGTGTGTTGGGCGAAGACGCGATGCGCGGCACCGTGATGTTCAAGCCGGACGAGGTATTTGACCAGGCACCGTTGCTGCGGCTCATCGGCCGGCCGGTGCAGGTGCTGCACCACGGCCACTCCAGCGGCCCCGGCGACATTGCCGTGCTGGACCTCCAGAGCGGCGTGTTGTTCGCCGGCGGCCTGGTGGACCATTTGCGCATCCCCGATGTGCAGGACAGCCTGTTGCCCGGCTGGCGGCGGGCATTGGCCGCGTTGCGTGCCTTGCCCATCCAAAACCTCGTGCCCGGGCATGGCCCGTCGGCCACCGCGGACAGCATTGACGCCGAGCAGCGTTACCTCGCACAGTTGGAGGCCCGCGTGCTAGAGTTGATTCGGTCCGGCGCCGCGTTGAGCGATGTGCCCGACTCGGCGGCCTTGCCCGAGTTCAAGGACTGGGACCAGTACGACATCATCCATCGCCGCAACGCCTCCGTGCTGTTCGTGCGCATGGAGCGCGAGCAGATGTTCAAGTAGATCGAAGCATCCGGAGGAAATCGATGCGCAAATTGTTCCTTGCAGTTCGCTTGCTGTCCGCTGCGATGTGTTCGCTGGCGCTGCTTGCCACCCATCCTCCATCTCAGGCGGCCGTCGGCGGCTTGCCGAGCAACGTGGGCCACACAGATTCGTCGCCCGAATGGGAGAGCCTGCGTCCAAAGCTGTTCCAGGGGCGCGCCATCACCGCCGGCCAGAGCAGGGTCCAGATCATCGTGCCGTTGCGTGCTGCTTATGGCGCCACGGTGCCGGTCAAGGTCGTCTCCAAGCTTCCGCAACGGCCCGAGCTGTATGTCAAGAAGCTGTATCTGGTGATCGACAAGAACCCGTCGCCGATCGCCGCGGTGCTGGACCTCACCACCGAGATCGGGCAGGCTGACTTCGAAACCCGCCTGCGCGTGGACGAGTACAGCCATGTGCGCGCGATCACCGAATGGTCGAACGGCGAGTTGCACATGGACTCGCGCTACGTCAAGGTGTCGGGCGGCTGCTCCGCGCCGCCCAACCGCGATCAGTTGCACAACCTGGGCAAAACGGCGTTCAAACTGCCCGACGGCGTGAAGCCGGGGCAACCGACCGCCGCCGACGTGACCGTGGTGCACCCCAACGACACCGGCTTCGAGCTGAACAACGTGACCGTGATGTACATCCCGCCGCACTTCGTGCGCTCGCTCAAGGTCAGCTATGCCGGCCGCAAGCTCTTCGATGCGGAACTCGATTTCTCGATCAGCGAGAACCCGAGCTTCCGCTTCAACTTCGTGCCCCATGGTGAAGGTGAGTTGAAGGCCGAGGTCGAAGACTCCAAAGAGGGGCAGTTCGTCGGCAAGCTGCCGGTTCGAGCCGGCGACTGAAGTAGCGCCTCCCATGCAGCGTCTCGTTGCCCGCTTGTGCGTGGCCGCGCTGTTGGCGGCGGCATCGCTGGCCGTGCTGGCCGCGGGCATCCCGCTCGCCTACTCGCCGGTGGTGATCGAGCCCAAGGGCGGGCCCGCCCAGGCCGAGTTCGACCTCAGCGCCGTGCTGGCCCGCGCCAAGCGCGAGAACAAGCAGCTCTACGTCTACCTGGGCGCCAACGACTGCCCGTACTGCCGCAAGTACGAAGCCTTCCTGGACAAGAACGCCGCCGAGCTGGTGCCGCAGTTCGACAAGCACAAGTACATCGTCGTGGACCTGCGCAGCTCGCTGTCCATGCGCGCCGACAAGGTGCTCATCCGCGTCGGCGCCAGTTCGTTGCCATACGCCGAATTCCAGCGCTCCATCGGTGACCAGCGTGCGCGCATGCTGGTCTACCCCAGTGTGTGGCTGTTCGATGCGCAGCTGAAGCCGCTGATGCAGATGCCCGCCGGCACCGGCACGTTTCAGACCGTGCCGGAGCAGCTTGAAATTCTGCGGTTGGAGCAGTAGCGTTCAACAAGTTGCCGCACGGTCGAGAGGGATCAGGCCGGTGGGTCACTCTGCCAGCTCCTGTCCCCCGAGCCGGAAATACCGGCTCTCCTCCTTTACCTCGCTGAGCAGAGCGCCCCACCGGCCTGATCCTGCAGCGTCGTGGCCTGTTGAGGCGAGCTACAGCTTCGACGCTACGCGCACGGTTCAGCGATTGGCGCTGATCGACCCTGAGCGGAACTACAGGTCACGCGATTCGACACAACAGAGCGGTCGCTCAGCGGCGTGAATCCGGCGGGGGAATGCCCAAACATTGGTATGGCGCGAGCGCGGCCAGCCGCTCCATGAACGCCAGCGGCGACGTCACCAGGTACGTCGTACCGTCGCGCCAAGGCGTCTTCAGCTTCAGCACGACTTGACTCGCGGCGTTGCACTGCACGCGTTCGTTGGCCAGCGCCGAGCGGGTGATGTGGCGGCACAGTTGCGCGGGTCTCGCTGTCGCTCAGCGAAGAAGCGGTCGCCGGTGGCATTCCCAACACGCTGTTGCTGTTCCTGCTCGACACCAACCTGACGCCGTCTGCCACCAGCGGGTGCGCTGATCCTGATCGACCTGCGCCCGCCTTTGACGCCACAGGTCTTCACCTCGGCCTTTGCCACTGCGACGGTGAGCGTGGTGCCCGAGCCCGCCGTCGGTGGCGCTGCTGCTGGTGGGCTTGGTGGCGATCGGCTGCCGTCAGAAGATCCTGAACGCCAGCCACAGGTAGAGCAGCACCGCGGCGGCTGCCGCGCTCAGCAACCAGGCCGGCCAGAACCAGGCCCAGCGCGCGTCGTTGCGGGCAGCGGCCACGCAGGCCAGAGCCAGCGCCCAAAGCGCCAGCAAGAGCACGATGCCGGGCACGTGCGCGCCGCTGTCGGGGTTGATCGCCAGCGCCAGCGTCGAGCCGGCGGCGCACAGGCCCAGCACCGCAGCATTGGCCAGGTGGGCGCGGCGCCGTTGCCGCTTCAGCGCCGCAAGGGCGCCCAGCACGCAGCCCGTGGTGCACAACACGGCCAGCAGGACCAACAGCGGCTTGAGCAAGGCGACACCTTCCGTGCGAGAGGACCGCTCCCGCGCAGGCCCGCGGGTCAGCGATGGACCAAGGGCAAGTGTACGGACTGCTGCTTCGGACCGCGGCGCCCGCCCGTCGGAGCGCGCGCCGCGTGCCGCCGCGCCGAATCCGCAGCGGCTAATCTGCCTGCTGCGCGCGCGGTGTGCGCCGGAGGGGCGATGGCGGCGTCGAAGCGCGCGTGGTTTCCGGCGCGCCTGGTGGTGATGCCCGTCGGCGTTGCGGTGATGCTGATGCGTGCACCAGCGATGCCGGTCGAAGCGCCGGATGTTGCGACTGGCCTGGGCGAAGAAAGTTGCGGCGTGCTGCTCCGGGCGGTGGCGCTCGTAGTGAACCGGGGCGCCTTCCGGCGCCCGGAGGGGTTGCTGCAACGTCGCTTGCACGCGTTGTTCATGTCGAGACAAGGTTGCATCACAGTCTCAAACCGAGCGGCGCGCCGCCATTGCCCTCTGTGGCGCCTTCCTGCTGGTGCCCTCCTCAGGGTGTCAACGATCTCTTGGGTGCCTCGCAGCAATTGCGAGTTGTGAATTCGGGCGCCCGAACCGGACGGTCCGGAGCAGCCACATCTGGCCGGCCACGACCGTCGAGTCGACCGAGACGATCGGCGGCTGACTGATCGAAAGCGGGCAGCCAAAAACCGAAAGACCGGTGGAGGCGATGAAGCAGTCGGCCATCACCGAGCGCTGAGATCGCGCGAACGACCCGTTGCAGTCCATTCCCCCATCCAGAACGGAGCCGCCAAGCCGACTGTCGAACGCTGGAGAAATACGGCTGGCGGCTACACTAGGCTGCAACTAGCCCAGCACGCCGTAGCCGGCGAGGATGAAGAAGGGAGAGAGCACTAACGGTGCCCAAAGCGGTGACTTGGGAAACGCGGCGACACCGATTCCGCAGGTGACGAGCAAGTAGGCGCCGATGACTTTCAGCAGCCAGAGATCTGACATTTCGAAAGCATGTACAGCAACCTGTCCAGTCACCATCAAAAGTGGACCGCACATGAGAAACCAGAACGCCGAGCGACGAATCTCGGGTTCTTTGAACTGGCCAATGAAGCCAGCCGCACAAGCCTCAGTCAAAGCGGTCCGAAAACGCACAAGTCCGAATGCGATGTGAGCAACGCCAAGCGCGAACAGCGC
>JANNDW010000036.1:0-2989 GCA_031378125.1 Methylibium sp.
CCGCGATCAGGGCCGAGGTGAAGCTCTTCACCACGACACCCGGGTACAGGTGCGCCACCAGCAACAGGGCGGCGGCCAGGAGGAGCCAGCGAACGATGATTTTCATGGGCGCAGCATACCTTGCGATGCGCACTTGCTCGACCTTCAACACGACCCGATCATGCCGATTCGCTGCGTCGCGACAAGCTCTTGATGACGCGCTCGGAACGCATGGCCATCGCATCGCGTGGCCGATGCGCACGCGCATTGATGCGCCCTGACGACAAAAGCCCACGTCGACTCGAAAGAAAGCGTGTTTCTCCTATGAAAACGGCTTCTCAATGCGGCATTCACGCAGTACCATTCGCACCGCGCGGGGTATTGGAGAAATGAGAGTCCACGCGGCTCTCGCCCGACCCGAGCACATCAACAACTACTTGTGATGGAGAAATTGAAATGGCAACTGCGAAAAAGGCTCCCGCGAAAAAAGCGGCGCCAGTGAAGAAGGTTGCGGCCAAGAAGGCTGCACCGGCCAAGAAGGCGGCCCCTGCGAAGAAGGCCGCGGTGGCCAAGAAGGTTGCCGTGAAGAAAGCGGCGCCGGTCAAGAAGGCCGCTGCGGCCAAGAAGCGCACTCCCAACGCCGCCTTCATGAAGGCGATGACCCCGAGCGCGGCCCTGGCTGCCATCATCGGCGCCACGCCGGTGCCGCGCACCGAGGTCACGAAGAAGGTCTGGGAGTACATCAAGAAGAACAAGCTTCAAGATGCCGCCAAGCGCACGATGATCAATGCCGACGCCAAGCTGAAGGAAATCTTCAACAAGGCCCAGGTGTCGATGTTCGAGATGACCAAGCTGATCAACGGTCACCTCAAGTAAGCACGCCGCGCGTGCTGCCAAAAGCCGGTGCCCTGCACCGGCTTTTTTTTGTTCCTGGCGCGTCGCCGAACCCGCGTCCAGGAACGTCGGCCGGCACGAGCGTCAGCGACTGTGGGGCTCACCCAGTCCGAACAGCGCGGCGCCGTTGTCCCAGGCGATGCGCCGCGCGATGGCCGGGTCCAGGTCGCCGAGCCAGCGGCGTGCCTCTTGCATCAGTGCTTCGTAGCCCTGCCAGCGCGCATTGACCCAGGTGTCGGAGCCGATCATGAAGCGGCCCGGGAATTCGGTGAACAAGGCTTTCCATTCCGCGCTGAGCTGGCCGTTGGCCTCGATCAGGCCGGGGCGGTACGACAGTTCGCCCATCAGGCTGGGATGGCGCACCAGCAACGCCCGAACGCGCGCGACCGGCGTGCCGCCGATGCCCGAGTGGGCCCAGATCAGCCGTGCTCTCGGCGCATGCGCCATCAACAGGTCGATGGCGTTGTCGTCCACATGGGCCAGCACCGCCAGGTCTTTGGCTTGCGCGAGCTTCATCAATTGGACGGCCACCGGGCCGTTGGCGTTGGCACTGTCGTAGAGGTGAAATTCGCCCAGCCCGCGGTACGGGCCCACGGCGGTGCCGCCGGCCAGTTCCGCTTGCACCATCGCCGCAATGCCGGGGTCGTTGAACCAGCCGCTGTAATCGGCGCGGTTGCGGTACAGGCGCACGAACGGCACGACCTGAACGCCCGCCGCCGCGGCCTCGGCCTCGGCCTTGGCGTTGGCCAGGGCCAGGGTGCCTTCGTTGGGCCGGCTGTTGGCGAGGATCGCGCGCACGCCGCTGCGCTGCATGCGGCCCAGCACATCATCCAGCGGGTGGCCCGACTGGCGCGCTTCGTCGTTGTAGTGCAGGTGGGCGTCGAACAGCGGGCCGGTGTACGGCTCGGCGCGGACCGACGCGACAGCCAGCGCCAGCCCGGCCGTCAACGCAACGGCGAGAGTGAGGGCGCGGCCGATCGGCGGCAGCCCGAGCCAGCCCGCGCCGCGCATCGAGTGGGCAAGGTGGGTGTTCATCAGGCAACCCCCGTGCCGCGCACTGCGGTATTCGCCTTGGGGCGGCCCGGCGGGCTCATGCCGCTGCGCGTGCCGACGTTTCAGCGGCGCTCCAGGCGCCGCTGGACAAACTCGAGCCGATCCTGGCCCCAGAAAATTTCCGCCTCGATCACGTAACTCGGCGAGCCGAACACTCCGGCGTCGATGGCCCGCTGGGTGTTGGCTTCGTATTGCCGTTGAACGCTGGCCGCCTGCGCGTCGTCCAGGCGCTGGGCGGCCAACCCGGTTTCATTCAGCAGGGCCGCCAACACCGCAGCGTCGGCGATGTTGCGCTGCTGAGCCCACACCGCCTTCAGCACCGCGCCGGTGAGCCGCATCGCCGCGCTGTCGCCATCGTGCGCCTGCACCGCGATGATCAGCCTGGCAGCGTCGTCGCCAGCCACCGGAAAGAAGCTCGGCTGCAGGTTCAGCGGCAGCCCGAGATGCTCGGCAAAGCGCTTGAGCTCGACCAGCCGATAGGCCTGGCGCTGCGGCGCGCGCCGGGCCAGCGGCAGGCCGCCCGACACCGGGAACACCTTGCCGCCCAGATCGATCGGCAGCACCTGGACCCGGCCGCCGGCCGCCTGGGCGATGTCGGCGAATCGCTGGTGGCCGAGGTAGGTCCAGGGGGACTGCGGCGCAAGGTAGTAGTCGACGTTCTGGCTCAAGGCGCTCTCCAGGTGGATCGGGTTCACAGTCTAGTGCCGCAACGTCGTGCCGGCCGCCTTGCCAGCGCGCCGCCAGCGTCACACGGCGATGGCGCAGTGCGTTGCAGGGATTTGCCGATGTGCCTAAAGTGGCCCTGCGCCAACGAGTCTTTGACGGAGATGCCATGCCTGCATTTTCAACTCTGATCGGCGAGCGTCTGGAGCGCTTGCCGGTCAAGGTCGCGCTCGACTGGCCCGGTGGCCACGCCGGCCAGGCCCACGCCGTTGTGCGGCTGCGGTTTCACGAACCGCGCTGGCTGGGTGCACTGGCGCGCGGCCAGATCGGCACCCTGGCAGATGCCTATGTGCGCGGCAAGCTCGACATCGAAGGCTCGATGGCCGACGTGATGGCGGTG
>JANNDW010000394.1:0-2549 GCA_031378125.1 Methylibium sp.
CTGTTCGTCTACAAGGGCCGCGGCAACGCGGCGGATTCGACTTTTGTGTCGGGTGAATGCGCCATGACCACCGGCAGCTCGGCGCTGTACGGCAACATCAAGCGCAACGCCAAGTTCGCGGCCGGCATCTCGACCCTGCCGTACTACCCGGACGTGCCCGGCGCACCGCAGAACACCGTGATCGGTGGCGCCAGCCTGTGGGTGATGTCGGGCAAGAAGCCTGCCGAGTACAAGGGCGTGGGCCGGTTCTTCGCGTTTCTTTCCAAAGCCGATGAAGCCGCCAAGAGCCACCAGCGCACCGGCTACCTGCCCGTGACCCTGGCGTCGTATGAATTGACCGACAAGGCGGGCTTTTACAAGCAGAACCCCGGCACGGATGTGTCGGTCACGCAGATGATCCGCAAGACCACCGACAAGTCGCGCGGCATCCGCCTGGGCAACTTCGTGCAGATCCGGACCATCATCGACGAGGAAATGGAAAACATCTGGAGCGGCAAGAAGAGCGCGCAAGAAGGCATCGATGCGGCGGTGAAGCGCGGCAACGAGCAATTGGAGCGGTTCGAAAAAGCGAACAAGAGCTGAGCGGTTCGCAGCGGAGCACTTGACCTTGGCCGTCGAGAAGCGCGTCCTCTTCAAGAGTTGGTGGCTGCCCTGGGTGCTGATTGCACCGCAGATGGCCATCATCACCGTGTTCTTCTTCTGGCCGGCAGGCCGCACGCTGTACCAGAGTGTGCTGTCGCAAGACGCGTTCGGCACCAGCGTCGAGTTCGTCGGCCTGGAGAACTTTCAACGCCTGTGGGATGACGAAACCTACCTCGCGTCGTTCAAGACCACGGCGCTGTTTTCGGTGCTGGTGGCGGTGCTCGGCTTGTCGATCGCCCTGCTGCTGGCCGTGATGGCCGACCGCGTGACCCGCGGCGCGACGATTTACAAGACGCTGCTGATCTGGCCGTACGCGGTGGCGCCCGCTGTGGCCGGTGTGTTGTGGCTGTTCATGTTCGCGCCGTCGGTGGGCATCGTCAGCTACGCGTTGCGCACGATGGGCTTCGAGTGGAACCATCTGCTGGACGGCCAGCATGCGATGGCGCTGATCGTCATGGCCGCTGTGTGGAAGCAGATCTCCTACAACTTCCTGTTCTTCCTGGCCGGGTTGCAGTCGATCCCCAAGAGCCTGATCGAAGCCGCGGCGATTGACGGCGCACGGCCCTGGCGGCGCTTCTGGACCATCGTGTTCCCGCTGCTGTCGCCCACCACGTTCTTCCTGCTCGTGATCAACGTCGTGTACGCGTTCTTCGAGACCTTTGCCATCGTCGACGCGGCCACCAACGGCGGGCCGGGCAAGGACACCGCGATCCTCGTCTACAAGCTCTATTACGACGGCTTCAAGGCACTCGACCTGGGCGGCTCGGCGGCGCAGTCGGCGGTGCTGATGGTCATCGTCATCGCGCTCACCGTCGTGCAGTTCCGCTACGTCGAGAAGAAGGTGCAGTACTGATGGACGGCCTCCATGGTTGAACGTGACCGCATCGGCAAGGTCCTGTCCCACGTGGTGCTGCTGCTGGGCGTGCTGGTGATCGCCTTCCCGGTGTACGTGACGCTGATCGCGTCGACACAGACCTCGCAGCAGATCGTGCAGACCGTGCCGATGTCTCTGGCGCCGGGTGGGCACATGCTGGAGACCTACCGCGTCGCGCTGTTTGGCGGCGAGACGAGCTACGGCAGCCGAGTGACGCCGGTGGCGCCGATGCTGTGGGTCAGCTTTGTCAGTGCGCTGGCCATTGCCGTCGGCAAGATCGCGATCTCGCTGTTGTCGGCCTTCGCGTTTGTGTACTTTCGCTTCCCCGGCCGCAGCCTGTGCTTCTGGATGGTGTTCGTCACGCTGATGCTGCCGGTGGAAGTGCGCATCCTGCCAACTTATGAGGTGATCGCCAACCTGGGCATGCTCAACAGCTATGCCGGGCTGACCGTGCCGCTGATCGCCTCAGCCACCGCCACGTTCCTGTTCCGCCAGTTCTTCCTCACCGTGCCCGACGAACTGGTCGAGGCCTCGCGCATCGACGGCGCCGGGCCGATGCGATTTTTCAAGGACGTGCTGGTGCCGTTGTCGATGACCAGCGTGGCCGCGCTGTTCGTCATCCAGTTCATCTACGGCTGGAACCAGTACCTGTGGCCGTTGCTGGTGACCACCGACGAAGGCATGTACCCCATCGTGATGGGCATCAAGCGCATGTTCACCGGTGGTGATGCAGCCAACGAATGGAACGTGATCATGGCCACCGCGATCCTCGCAATGATCCCGCCGGCGTTGGTGGTGCTGCTGATGCAGCGCTGGTTCGTCAAGGGCCTGGTGGACACCGAAAAATAACGAGCAATCCATGGCTTCCATCTCGATTCGAAACGTGATCAAGCGCTATGGCGCCGGCCCCAAGGCCAACCAGGTGATCCACGGCGTGAGCGCGGAGATCGCCGACCGCGAGTTCATCGTGATCGTCGGCCCGTCGGGCTGCGGCAAGAGCACCTTGCTGCGCATGGTGGCGGGGCTGGAAGAA
>JANNDW010000411.1:0-1585 GCA_031378125.1 Methylibium sp.
CAATTCGGCAGCGCCGGCCACGCATGGGGCCATGTTCGGAAGCTGGAAGCGGCACAGCGCATCGACCTACGCGGTCAACATGGTATTCATGCGTTTCAACGCCGACGGCACGCTGGCGGGTACGCAGAAGGTGCAGCGTTCCATGACCATGGCGGTCGGCAGCAACAACATCACCGGCACCGTCGCCGTCCAGACCGTCGATACGGCAGGGGCTGTTACGGCGCAGGGCTGCGCCAGCGAAACGGGGGTTCGCGTGTTCTGACAGCCTGCGTCAGGAATCTGAACGCCCCGAGATTCGCGGAGGCTCCTTCGATTGAGAATGGAGCCGATATGAGGAAGTCCCCGAAGTTTTCCCCCGAGGTGGTCGAGCGTGCCGTGCGCATGGTCTTCGGCGAAGGACCAGTACGCGTCGCAGTGGGCGGCGATCGGGTCGATCGCGGCCAAGATCGGCTGCACGGCCGAGACGCTGCGCAAGTGGGTGCGCCACATCCCGCCGGCCGAAGCCGAGGCAAACTACTGGCGCCAGCAAGCTCAGGCGGTGGCCACCAACAAGCCTGTCGAGTCGGCAGCGCTGCTGGCCGGTTGAACGATGAACCATCGTGGCTGATCGCGCCCGCCGTGGACAATCCACCCGCCCACAGGACGGGGCCTGTGGACGGCCCTTCGGGTCCGTGGCTTGCCCACCGCTCCCCGGCGTTTGCCTCCGGCCTGACGCGCTTCGCTTGCCAAACAGCCGTTTGAAGGAAGGAAGACCAAAAACAGCCGAATTCCCAACAGCCACCAACCAACGTCAGACCAAGCCCGGTCTGACTCAAGCCAACAGGCCTCCTCGAAAGCCGGTGCGGTTCACATCAGGCACAGGCGCACATGTTCCAGTAACGAAGACCCACGCCTTGGGCGAAGTACATGCAGAGCTTCCTCGACCCGGCCATCCTCTTCTTCGTCTTTGGCCTGCTCGCAGGGCGCTTAAAGTCCAATCTCGAAATTCCTCCACAGGTATCGCGCTTCCTGTCGCTTTACCTGTTGATGGCGCTCGGGCTCAAAGGTGGATTCGCGCTGGCTGAATCGGGGCTCACCTCCGACGTGGCCATCAGCCTGGGAAGCGCGCTTGCGCTCGCGTTCATCGTCCCGGCGCTGGGGTATGCCGTCCTTCGGCGGTTTCTGAACGGCTTCGACGCGGCCGCGGTTGCGGCCACCTACGGCTCGGTCAGCGCGGTGACCTTCATCACCGCCGTGCAGTACCTCGACAACATCGGCTTGGCCTATGGCGGGCACATGGCTGCGGCGATGGCGTTGATGGAGTCGCCCGCAATCGTCATGGCGGTGGTACTGGCCAATGTGGTTCGAACACGGCAGGCCGCGGTCACTGGCCACTCCAGCCAAAGTGAATCGGCCGCCGCTGGGGGCAGCGCCGCTGCGGGCGTGCCGTTGAGCAGGATTCTTCACGAGTCGCTGACCGACGGCGCGCAGCTGTTGCTGGTCGGGGCGATGGTCGTCGTCTTCGTGACTGGCGAAGCGGGTGAAGCGGCGTTGCAGCCTTTTGCCTTCGATCTGTTCAAAGGCATGCTGGCGTTCTTCCTGCTCG
>JANNDW010000058.1:0-21525 GCA_031378125.1 Methylibium sp.
ACCGGCGACAACGCACTGGCCTATCTGCAAGGGCTGGAAGGCACGGTGAACGAGCTGGCCGGCGCGTTGAAGTCCGCCCCGGCCGAGTTGCCGGCGCGCCTGGCCCAAGTGCTGGAGCAGGTGCGTGCGCTGGAGAAAGAGCTGGCCGCCGCCAAGGGCAAGCTGGCATCGTCGCAAGGCGACGAACTGCTGGCCCAGGCGGTCGACGTGGGCGGCATCAAGGTGCTGGCCGCGCTGCTGAATGGCGCCGACGCCAAGGCCCTGCGTGAGACGCTGGACAAGCTGAAGGACAAGCTCAAGACCGCGGCCATCGTGCTGGCCACGGTGGAGGGCGGCAAGGTTCAGTTGGCGGCGGGTGTCACCAGCGACAGCACGGGCCGCATCAAGGCCGGTGAACTCGTCAACTTCGTCGCCAGCCAAGTCGGTGGCAAAGGCGGCGGCAAGGCCGACATGGCGATGGCCGGCGGCACCGATCCGAGCCGGCTGTCGCAAGCCTTGGCGTCGGTGCGGGCGTGGGTGGCCGAGCGCGCCTGAGCGGTCTCGCGTTCAAAGACTTCAAACGGGTGCTGCACAGGTGGCGCGGGATCAGGCCGGCGAGGCTGCTGCGCTCATGCCCGGGCACAGAGGCCCGTGCCTTCGCCAGGCACAAACAGTCCTCAGGACTGTTTGTGTCCGGGCTCAGCCCCCGGCCGGACCTGCGCCGGCGCGCGGAAACCTCAGAATTCCATCTTCAGGTTGCCGCCCACCGCCCACGCGCGACGCCGCTCGGTCAGCGCGTCCTTGCGCGGCCAGAACTGGCCGACCAGCACCTCCCCGAGCAGCCGCTTCCCGAACAGCGGTTGCGTCCATCGAGTCTGCAAACCGTAGTCGGACAGGCCGACTCCCGAACCCTCTTCGCCGTTGACGAGTGCCTCGAGCGCCAGCATGCGCCGGTCGCCGAAGGACTTGTAGCCGCCCAGGATGTTCGACCACGCAAACCGGTTCGTGTCCTGCGTGATCGTTGCCGCACCGAGCCAACGGGCCGCCACCGTCGGCGAATAAGCGCGCTCCCAGGACAGGGCGGTGGTTGAACCGAAGCGGTCCTTGATCGTCCAGAACAGCGTCTCGCGAAACTCGATCAGACTGCGTTCGCCAATCTCCCACCCGTGGCGGTAACGTGCCTGCGCATACGGCTTCACGCCGCGGAAACCGAGCCGCAGGTCGACCGAGTCGCTCAAGTAGCCTCCAAGACCGGCAAAGAACGAGCGATCCTCTGCGGTCTCGGCCAGCAAGCGGTTGCGGTTCGAGAGCGCGTCCGGCGTGTCCGTGACCACCTCGCGCGGGTTGTCGCGACCGATGAACAGGTAGGTTCGCTGCTCCAGATTCGGCAATCGAACCCGGGCGTTGAAGCGCAGACTGAATTCGGCCTTCTCTGCCTGGCGCTTGGACAGGCCGATGCTCATGGTGCCCTGGGTGACCTCGCCGCCGTCCTCGAACGGCCGGTCACCGAACCAGCTGTCGATTCCGCGTGCCAGCCACTCCGCCGTCGAGCGCACGCTGCGACGGGTGGATTCGATGGCCTCTTCCGCCTCCACCGAACCGGTCGGCGCCTCCGGGCCGTCGACCTGCGCCGCAGCGGAAGCGGGCAGTGCTGCTGCCGGTGCCGGCGCTTCGGGTGGCGGAGCTTCAGGTGGCGGGGGCGGCGACGGCGCTGGCGGCATCGACGTGCACGCCGCCAGCACGATCAGCAGTGGCCAGAGGAGGAGAGTGGTCTTCATGCTTGCACCGATCCGAGCTGCCGCGCGGCCGCAATGAACTCGCGCGCCAAGGCCGCTTGTGGTTTGCTCAACGCGGCTCGGCTGTAACGCTGCCGCTCCAGCGTGTCGAGCAGGCGGGCGAGGGCTTCACCTCGGGCGCCAAAGCGTTCGCGCACGCGCGCCGCCAGCACGCGCGGCGGCTCGAACTCGGCCGCTTTCACATCCAGCGCAATCAGCGCGCCGCGCAGCTGCTTCATCTGGCGCGCCCAGGGGTCGAGGCGGTGCCGGTCCCACCAGGCCCACGCGGCGCCGACGAGCGCCAGGCCGCTCAAGGCGCCCAGCAACAACAGTGCAAGGTCCTCCCAGCTGGGGGACTTGAAGCCCAGGCGCCGCAGCACCTCGAGCTGCTGGCCGCGTGAATAGTTCAGCATGCTCTGGTTCCAGCGGTTGTTGACCGCTTCCCAGGCGCCGCGCAGTTGCGCCAGCAGCGCGGGGCTCACGGTGCCCAGCGCGCCGGCCAGCAGGCCCGGCGCCGGCAGCAGGTTGCGGCTGCGCCGAATGCGATCGGGCGCCACCGCCGCGGTGGGGTCGGCTCGCACCCAGCCGATGCCCGCCTGCCAATATTCAGCCCAGGCGTGCGCCGAGCTTTGCCGCACCAGGTAGTAGCCGTCCACCGGCAGCGGGTCGGTGCCCTGGTAGCCGGTGACCACGCGCGCGGGCACGTCCAGCGCCCGCATCACCACCACGAAGGCGGCCGCGAAGTGTTCGCAAAAACCTTCGCGCCGGTCGAACCAGAACTGGTCGATGGCGTCGGTGCCGGCGTATTCGCCCGGCGCCAGGGTGTAGGTGAACCCGGCGGTGCGAATGTGCTGCATCACCACGCTGGCCAGCACGCCGGCGCCGGCCTGTGCGTAAGCGGGCTGGCGGCGCAGGTCGGCGGCCCAGCCCAGCGTGCGCGGGTTGTGCGCCGGCGGCAGGTCGAGATGGTCTTGCAAGCCCGGCACGGGGCTCACCGGGCCGTGCTGGAAGTTGACGTTCGCCTGCGCGTTGAAACGCAGCCGCTCGACCACCGGCCGGTCGGCGAGCCACTGCAAATCGGTGCCGGGCAGCACGCGCCAACCCTCGATCTGCGGGGCCGTCGCGGTCGCCTCCAGCAGCGGCAGCGTGGTCAGGCGCAACGGCTCCAGGGTCATCTCGTAGCGCACCGCCGGCCCGCTGACGCGCAGGTTCGCGCGCGCCTGCAACGCGAACGGAAACGACGGCGACAGCGGCCGCCACTCGGTGCCGTCGAAGCTGGACAGCACCGGGCCGCGAAAGTACATGGTTTCGGCCGCGGGCGGTGGGCCGTCGAAGCGGATGCGCATGGCCACACTGTCGTCCAGCGCCACCTCGGCCACCGAGCCCATCTTCATGCTGTTGGACAGGCCGGTTCGGGCCAGGCCGTCGTCCGGCACACCCCACAAGGGGCCGACGCGCGGAAACAGCACGAACATCAACGCCATGATCGGTGCGCCCAGCAGCGCGGTGCGGGCCGCCAGGGCGCCGGCCTGGCGCAGGCTGGGCTGGCCGACGGGCATGTGGGCCAGCACCAGCGCCGTCAACAGCCCCCACACCGACACCAGCATCGCGGCGGCCACCGCCAGCGACTGCGAGTAGAGAAAGTGGGTGAGGATCAGGAAGAAGCCGAGGAAGAACACCACGAAAGCGTCGCGCCGCGCGCGCAGCTCCAGGGTCTTCAGCGCCATCAGCACCACCGCCATCGTGACGCCCGGCTCTTTGCCGAGCAGGGTGCCGTACGACCACCAGGTCAGCAGCGTGGCCACCGCCAGCGTGGCCAGCAAAACCCAGCGGCCGGGCAAGGCGGCGTTGACCAGTGCGAGCCGGGTTCGGTACAGCAGCACCGCGCCGGTCAGCAGCGTGCACCACAGGGGCAGGCGCGACAGGTGCGGCAACACCGTCCAGCCGATCACGCCGAGCAGGAACAAGGTGTCGCGGGCGTCACGCGGCAGATGCCGCCAGCCGGGCCAGCTTGGCAGCTTTGGATTGCGCCTGAACCCCATCATTGCCACAGCGCCAGCGCCTCCAGGCAGCGGCGGCGCTGCGCGTCGCCGCCGGCCGGCTCCACGGACAGGCCCGGCAGGTGCAGCGCGTAGCCGGCGCCGGCACGGTGCGCGGCCAAGGTCCAGGCGGTCAGGCGCGACAGCCGTTGTTCCGGCCCGAGCGCACCGCAGGCGCGCCAGTCCAGCACCAACTCCTGGTGTGCCGATGTGCGGGTGTCTCGGCTCACCAGTTCGCCGCCGGTCTCCAGCGCCTTGGCGGCTTTCTTCCACACGACAAGCTTGAGCGGGTCGCCGCGCCGGTAGCCGCGCACGCCTTCGATTTCGCCGCTGTCGGTGTTGGGCAGGTGGGTGCTGCCGCCGGGGATGGGCCGGGCTGCCGGCAAGGCGGCGGCGGGCCGCTCCGGCTGAGGGTAGACCAGCAGCGTCGCGGCCGGGCGCCACACCGTCCAGGCCCGGAACAGGCCGAGCGGAAAGCGCGTTTCAACGCTCAGCGTGGGCACCTCGTGCAGGCCCCGCACGGCGGGCACGAAGCTCACGTGCGCGCTGGCCTGGCCGCCGGCAGGCACGTTGATCCAGCTGATCGACGCCTGCGCCGAAGAGGTGTCGGCAGGCGACATGACCCGCAGCCCGATGCCGAAGCGCTCGGCGCCCGGGCTGGTGAGCACCGCTTCCAGCAGCGCCGCCTCGCCGGCAAACACCGCGGGGGCCGGCTTCAGGTGCAAGGTCAGCCCGCGCAGGGTGTTGTGCGTCAGGTGCATCGACACCACGCCGCTGCCGGCCAGCAAGAAGGTCAGCACCAGTCCCAGGTTGAGCTGGTAGTTGATCGACGCCAGCAACAGAACCACCAGCGTGGCGGCGAACATGAGGCCGGCGCGGGTCGGCAGGATGTACACGTTGCGCTGCGTCAGCAGCAAGGTGTCGGTGCGCGGCAGGCGCTGCTGCAGCCAGGCCCGCAAGCGCTGCCGCAGCCACGCGACCGGGTTTTTCAGGCGGGTGGCGGCGGGCGGGGTGTTGAGCATCAGGTCCATGGCAAGGCACCATTGGACCATCGTCAACGCTGCGGGCGTGCAAGGGCCTGCAAGCGTTGCCGCGCCGGTCGTGGCAAACGGCCGGCGTTGGTCCTGGAGGGCGGGCGCCTGACGTTCGGGCAAGATCGCGGGTTTGCACCCCCGGGAGGCTCGCTTGCCTGCTTCATCTGCATCGGTTGCTCCGCTGATGATCCTGGTCGCTGGGCCGTACCGCTCGGGCACCAACGACGACCCGCTGTTGATCGCCGCCAACACGCGTGCTATGACCGGGATGGCGCTGCGCCGGTTCCGCGCCGGCCACCTGCCGGTGCTGGGCGAGTGGTTTGCGCTGCCGCTGATCGAACACGCCGGCGGGCACCACGGCGACGCGGTGTTCGAAGAAATTTTTCATCCCGTGTCGCGCGCCCTGGTGTCCAAGTGCGATGCCTGCCTGCGGATCGGCGGCCCGTCTCAAGGCGCCGACGAAATGGTGGCTTTGATGCGCAGCCACGGCGGCGCGGTCTACTCTCGTTTTGAAGACGTTCCTGGTTGCTCGCCTTGACGCCGGGTTGCCCGTGAAGTAAATCAAACGATTGATTTATTTGGTAGACTGCCGGCCATGAGCGCGACTTCCGCCGACCCCCACCGCCCTTTGCGCCAGGACGGCGAGCAGTCGCGCGAACGCCTGCTGCGCGCCGGGCTGGCGCTGTTTGCACAGCACGGTTTCGCCAAGACGTCGACGCGCGAGATTGCCGAAGCCGCGCACACCAACATCGCGGCCATCAGCTATTACTTCGGCGACAAAGCGGGTCTCTATCGAGCCGTCTTCTTCGAGTCGCAGGGTTCGCCGCAAGAAGAAATAGCGCGTTATGGCGGCGCCGAAATGACGCTGACCCAGGCCTTGCGCGGCCTGTACGCCAGTTTTCTGGAACCACTGAGGCAAGGCGACATGGCGCGCCAGTGCATGAAGCTGCATGCGCGCGAGATGATCGAACCCACGGGGCTGTGGGCGCAGGAGATCTCCACCAGCATCCGGCCCATGCACGATGCGCTGGTGGCGGTGTTGTGCCGTCACTTCCGTGTCACGCAGGCCGACGACGATGTGCAACGCTTGGCGGTGTGCATTGCCGGCCTGGGCGTGCACATGCACACGGGACGTGACGTGATCGATGTGATCGCGCCGTCGGTCAACGCCCACCCGCAATCGCTGGACCTTTGGATGGAGCGTCTGGTGATGTACGCCCAAGCCATGGTCGCGGCTGAAGCTCGGCGGCGCAGACTCGCCGCGCAACCCCAAGGAGCCCGCAAGAAATGAAGCACCTTCGTTCGTCGTTGAATTTGCGCTGGCGCCCCGCCTGGGCGGTGCTCGCGGCCGGATGGGCGTTGACGGCCTGCGCCGGTTTGCCCAAGCCGGATGGCGCGCCTTCCACGCCGGCCGCGGTCGCCCCGGCAGCCTGGCAAGCGCCGCTGCCGCACGACGGCCAGTTGACCGAGCTGGCGCGTTGGTGGCAGCAGTTCAACGACCCCGTGCTGAGTTTGTTGATCGAATCGGCGCAGGGCGTCAACCCGTCGGTCGCCGCGGCTCGGTCACGCATCGAACAGTCGCGCGCGGCAACGGTTTCGGCGCAGGCCGCGCTGGGCCCGTCGTTGAACGCCAATGCCAGCGCCAGCCGCGGCCGGCAAGACCTGAGTGCGCCGCTGGGCACCAGCGCATCGCTCGGGTTGCAGGCGGGCTGGGAGTTCGATCTGTTCGGTGCCAACCACGCCGGGGTTGATGCGGCGCAGGCGCGGCTGCAGGGTGCGTCGGCCGCTTGGCACGACGCGCGCGTGTCGGTGGCCGCTGAAGTGGCGAACCAGTACACCGCCTATCGCGCCTGCGAGGCGCAATTGGCGCAAACCCAACTGGATGCCGGCTCGCGCGCCGAGACCTCGCGCCTGACCGAGCTGAGCGCCAAAGCCGGCTTCCAGGCGCCCGCCAACGCGGCCCTGGCGCGTGCCAGCGCGGCCCAGGGCAACAGCCTGCTGACGCAGCAACGCGCGCAGTGCGAACTGGCGGTCAAAGCGCTGGTCGCGTTGACCGGCCTGGACGAGCCGGCCCTGCGTGCCAGGCTGGCCGAAGGGGCCGCGCGGCTGCCGCAACCGGCGCAGATCGCCATCGCCCGCGTGCCCGCGGATGCGCTGGCGCAGCGGCCCGACCTGTACAGCGCTGCGCGCGACGTGCTCGCGGCCAGCGCCGACGTGTCCCAGGCCAGCGCCCAACGCTACCCACGCATCAGCCTGAACGGCAGCATCGGCGCGGCGCGTTTCTCCTCCGGCGCCGGCACCCAGAGCGGCACGGTCTGGAGCCTGGGCCCGGTGTCGGTGTCGCTGCCCTTGTTCGACGGCGGAACGCGCCGCGCCAACGTGGACGCCGCGCGCGCACGCCATCAAGAAGCCACGCTCGCTTACGCCGCAAAACTGCGCGGCGCGGTGCGAGAGGTCGAAGACGCGTTGATCACGCTGCGCAGCACCGCCGACCGCAACACCGATGCGCAAGTGGCCACCGAGGGCTTCGGCGCTTCTTACGTTGCCGCGCAGGCCCGCTACAAAGGCGGCCTGGCCAGCCTGTTCGAGCTGGAAGACGCACGCCGCACCGCCGTGCAGGCGCAGAGCGCGTTGATCGAATTGCAGCGTGAACGGGTGGCGGCCTGGATCGCGCTGTACCGCGCGCTCGGAGGCGGGTGGTCCGCCGCAGACTTGCAAGCCGACCTTGCCGCCGCCGCTGCCACCGCGCCCCAGAACTGAGCATCAACCGGATCGACTCAAACACCATGAACAAGAACCTCAAACGCCTGATCGTTGCGCTGGCCGTCGGCGCGCCGCTGGTCACCGGCATCGTCGCTTTCAGTGTGCATGCCGCGGATGAAAAGAAGCCCGCCGCGGCGGCACCGAAACCCGCGTTGACCGTCACCGTGGCGCAGCCCCAAACCGCCAGCCTGCCGCTGCGCATTGCCGCCAATGGCAACCTCGCCGCCTGGCAGGAAGCCAGCGTCGGCGCCGAGGCCAACGGCCTGCGGCTGGCGCAGGTGCTGGTCAACGTGGGCGATGTGGTCAAGCGCGGCCAGGTGCTGGCCGTCTTCGCGCCCGAGTCGGTGCAGGCCGACGTGGCGCAAATGCGCGCCGGCCTGGCCGAGGCCGAGGCCACGCTGGCCGAGGCCACGGCCAACGCGCAGCGAGCGCGCGACCTGCAGGCCAGCGGCGCGCTGAGCGCGCAGCAGATCAACCAGTACTTCACCGCCGAGCGCACCGCGCAGGCTCGGGTGGAGGCCCAGCGTGCAATGGCCAAGGTGCAGCAGCTGCGGCTGGCGCAGACCAAGGTGCTGGCGCCCGACAACGGCGTGATCTCGGCGCGCAGTGCCACCGTCGGCGCGGTGCTGCCGGCCGGGCAGGAGCTGTTCCGCATGATTCGGCAGGGCCGGCTGGAGTGGCGCGCCGAGGTGTCGTCGGCCGACCTGGCGGCGCTGAAGCCGGGCTTGAGCGTGCTGGTCACGCCCCCCAATGTGGCGCCGCTGAAAGGCACGGTGCGCATGGTGGCGCCCACGGTGGACCCGCAAACCCGCAATGGCTTGGTGTTTGTCGACCTGCCCGCGCCCGGCGCCGCCAAGGCCGGCATGTTCGCGCGCGGCGAGTTCGACATCGGCTCCGGCCAGGGCCTGACCTTGCCGCAAAGCGCCGTGCTGCTGCGTGACGGCTTCAGCTATGTGCTGCGGGTGGGGCCGGACTCCAAGGTCAGCGAGGCCAAGGTCAAGGTCGGCCGGCGGGTCGGCGACCGCATCGAAATCGTCGATGGGCTGGCGGCGGACGCGCGCGTGGTGGCGGCGGGTGGCGGCTTTTTGGGCGACGGCGACACGGTGCGGGTGGTCGAGGTGCCGGTGAAGTCCGCCGCGGCCAGCGCCACCGGCGGCGTCACGTCGAAGTAGCCCGGCCAGAGCTTGGTCCGAAGAGCGCCGTCCACAAAGGAAGAGCCATGAACGTTTCCGCCTGGTCGATCAGAAACCCGATTCCCTCCGTCTTGCTGTTCGTCATGCTCACGCTCGGTGGCCTGATGGGCTTCAAGGCGATGAAGATTCAGCAGTTTCCCGACATCGACCTGCCCACCGTCATGGTGACCGCGTCGCTGCCCGGCGCGTCGCCCGCGCAGCTGGAAACCGAGGTCGCGCGCAAGCTCGAAAACTCGATCGCCACGGTGCAGGGCCTCAAGCACATCTACACCAAGGTGCAAGACGGCACGGCCACCGTCACGGCCGAGTTCCGGCTTGAAAAGCCCACCCAGCAGGCGGTGGACGACGTGCGCGACGCTGTCTCGCGGGTGCGCTCGGACCTGCCGGCCGATCTGCGCGACCCGGTCATCGCCAAGATGGAACTCTCCGGGACGCCGATCCTGACCTACACGGTGGCCTCGAGCCGCATGGATGACGAGGCCTTGAGCTGGTTCGTCGACAACAGCATCACCAAGAACATGCTCGGCGTGCGCGGTGTGGGTGCGGTGTCGCGCGTGGGCGGCGTCACGCGCGAGGTTCGGGTCGAGCTCGATCCGGCCCGGCTGCAGGCCCTGGGTGCCACGGCCGCCGACATCTCGCGCCAGCTGCGCCAGATCCAGCAAGAAGCCTCGGGTGGCCGCACCGACGTGGGCGGCGCGGAACAATCGGTGCGCACCATCGCCACCGTGCAGTCGGCCGACGAGTTGGCGCGCATGGAGATTGCGCTCGGCGATGGCCGGCGCATCCGCCTCGACCAGGTGGCCAGAGTGGCCGACACGGTGGCCGAACAGCGCTCGGTGGCGCTGCTGAACGGCAAGCCGGTGGTGGGCTTCGAGATCACACGCACTCGCGGCGCGGGCGAGGTCGATGTGGCGGCAGGCGTGCGCGCCGAGCTGGCCAAGCTCAAGGCCGCGCACCCCGAGATCACCGTCACCGAAGCCTTCAACTTCGTCGACCCGGTGCAGGAGAACTTCGACGGCTCGATGTTGCTGATGTTCGAAGGGGCCGCGCTCGCCGTGCTGGTGGTGTGGCTGTTCCTGCGCGACTGGCGCGCCACCCTGGTGGCCACGGTGGCCTTGCCGCTGTCGGTGATCCCGACCTTTGCCGCAATGTACTTGTTCGGCTTCTCGCTCAATGTGGTGACCTTGCTGAGCCTGTCGCTGGTGGTGGGCATTTTGGTGGACGACGCCATCGTCGAGATCGAAAACATCATGCGCCACCTGCGCATGGGCAAGACGCCTTATCAAGCGGCGATGGAAGCGGCCGACGAGATTGGCCTGGCGGTCATCGCCACCACCTTCACCTTGATCGCGGTGTTCCTGCCCACAGCCTTCATGGCCGGCATTCCGGGCAAGTTTTTCGTGCAGTTCGGCTGGACCGCGGCGATCGCGGTGTTTTTCTCGCTGGTGGTGGCGCGCATGCTCACGCCGATGATGGCGGCCTACATCATGAAGCCGCCCAAGCGCGCGCACGCCGAGCCGGGCTGGACCACGCGCTACATGGGTTGGGTGAAGTGGTGCCTGAAGCACCGCATTCTGACGACGCTGGCGGCGAGCGTCTTTCTGGTGGGCTCGTTTGCGCTGGTGCCCTTGCTGCCCACCGGCTTCATTCCGCCCGACGATTTGTCGCAGACCCAGGTCAACATCGCGCTGCCGCCCGGCAGCACCTTCAAGCAGACCCTGGCCGCCGCCGAGCAGGCGCGTGAACTGGTCCAGAAGAACCCGCACGTGAAGCTGGTCTACACGGCGGTGGGGGGAGGCGCCACCGGCGGCGACCCGTTCGCGCCGGCCGGCGCGTCCGAGGTGCGCAAGGCCACGCTCACGATCAACATGACCCCGCGCGGCGAGCGCAAGGGCTTAAGCAAACAGGACATCGAAGGCCAGTTGCGCGACGCGGTGGCCGTGCTGCCGGGCGCCCGCGTAAACGTTGGCTTTGGCGGTTCCGCCGAAAAGTACATCCTGGTGCTTGCCGGCGAGGACGGCCGCACGCTGCTCGAACATGCCCGCAAGGTCGAGCGCGAATTGCGCGGCATCCCGGGCATCGGCAACGTCACGTCCACCAGCAGCCTGGTGCGGCCGGAACTGATCGTGCGGCCCGACTTCGCCAAGGCCGCCGACCAGGGCGTCACGTCGGCAGCCATCGCAGACACGCTGCGCATTGCCACCGCGGGCGACTATGACCAGGGCCTGGCCAAGCTCAACCTGTCGCAACGCCAGGTGCCGGTGGTGGTGAAGCTGGCCTCGGATGCGCGCACCGATATCGATCTGCTGTCCCGGCTCAGTGTGCCGGGCAGCCGCGGCCCGGTGATGCTGGGCAATGTGGCGACCTTCAACATCGACAGCGGCCCGGCGCAGATCGACCGCTACGATCGGCAGCGCAACATCAACTTCGAGGTCGAGCTGAACCAGCAGCCGCTGGGCCAGGTGCAGGAGCTCGCGCTGGCGCTGCCCAGCCTTCAGGCGCTGCCGCCGGGTGTGACGCAAACCACGGTCGGCGACGCCGAAGCCATGACCGAGCTGTTCGCCAGCTTCGGCCTGGCCATGCTGACCGGCGTGCTGTGCATCTACATCGTGCTGGTGCTGCTGTTCAAGGACTTCGTGCAGCCGGCCACCATCCTGGCCGCGCTGGTGCTGTCGATTCCGGGCGCGTTCCTGGCGCTGTTCATCACCCACACCGCGCTGTCGATGCCGTCGATGATCGGCCTGATCATGCTGATGGGCATTGCCACCAAGAACTCGATCCTGCTGATCGAATACGCCATCATGGCGCGGCGCGATTTCGGCATGACGCGCCTGGAGGCGGTGCTGGACGCCTGCCACAAGCGCGCCCGCCCGATCGTGATGACCACCATCGCGATGGGCGCCGGCATGATGCCGATCGCGCTGGGCATCGGCACCGACCCGAGCTTTCGCGCGCCGATGGCCATCGTCGTGATCGGCGGGCTGATCACCAGCACCTTCCTGAGCCTGCTGGTCATTCCGGTGCTGTTTACCTACGTCGACGACATGGTGCAGCGGCTGGTGCGGCTGTTCAGGCGGGGAGCGACTGAGCCCGTCACGCCTGCGAGCCCGAGCGGGCGCTTGCCGGGGCCGGCCGACAGGAACTGAGCCCGCGCGAGGACTGCCGGAAGGCGGCTTTCGGCTGGCGAAGGCCCGAACGCGATACAAGCGGTCGGGCTGAGCCTCCAGTCGGCTTGGCGCGCAGCGAAGGCCGGCCCGCGGGCCTTTTCAGCGCGCTGTTCCTCGGCTATGTTGTAGAGGTGTCTCAACCACAGAACGGCCACCGGGCCGAAGGGGGATCTCATGAGTTATCTGCATGGCAAGTTCGTCTGGTTCGAACATTCGTCCGGCCACATCCCCAAGGCGCGCAGGTTCTACGAGTCGCTGTTCGGCTGGCACACCGAAGTCATGCCCATTGGCGACCAGCGCTACCCCATGATCCTGAACAACAATGAGGGCGTCGGCGGATACAGCGCCGCGCAGCCGGGGGCGGCCAGCCGCTGGGTGTCCTACCTGTCGGTGGCCGACGTGGATGCGTCGCATGCCGCGGCACTTTCAGCCGGAGCCAGGTCACTGGTGCCGCCCGTGGACTTTGGGCCCGTGGGGCGCGGCGCTCAATTGGCCGACCCCACCGGCGCCAGCTTCTGGGTCTGGAAAAGCGCCCAGGGCGACCGCGCCGACCCGGCCAAGACACCCGCGGGCGACTGGTACTGGAACGAGCTGTGGACGCCCGACGACACGCGGGCCTTGAACTTCTACGAACGGATGTTCGGCTACACCCGCGACACCATGGACATGGGCGACCAGGGCACCTACTACATCCTCAAAAAGGACGGGGTGCCGCGGGGTGGGTTGATGCGGTCCATCGAGCCGAAGGCGCAGCCCATGTGGTTGCCGTACGTGGCGGTGGACGACTGCGATGCTTCGGCCGCGAAAGCCAGGGCGCTGGGCGCGCAGGTCGTGAGCGGGCCCACGGACGTGCCGGGTGTCGGCCGCTTTGCGGTGCTGGTCGACCCGCTCGGTGCGGCCATCGCGATCATGCGGGGGCTCCCGCCCACGGCTTGATTCGGAGCGCCGCGGGGGCCATCGAAGCCGTCAGGGCCACCGGCCCGGCGGCTACGGCAGCGCCACCGCCTCGATCATCGCGCGCACCTGCTCGACCCGGCCGCGCCCGGCGCCGGCAGCCGGCAGCAGCCGGTGCGCAATGGTCTGCGGCAGCACGTCTTGCACGTCGTCGGGCGCCACGTAGTCGCGCCCGTCCAGCGCCGCCCGAGCCCGGGCCGCGCGCAGCACCGCGATGCCCGCGCGTGGGCTCAAGCCCTCGGCAAACCAGCGCCCGGAGCGGGTGGCGGCAATCAGCGCCTGCAGGTAATCCAGCAACGCTCCCGACGCATGCACGCCTTGAACCGCCTTCTGCGCCACCAGCAACTGTTCGGGTGTCATCACCGCGCGCAGGGCCTGAATCGCCTCGCGCCGGTCCTGGCCGGCCAGCAGCGCGCGTTCGCTGGCCTGATCGGGGTAGCCCAGGGTGACGCACATCAAAAACCGGTCCAGCTGCGACTCGGGCAACGGGTAAGTTCCCAACTGGTCGGTCGGGTTTTGCGTGGCGATCACGAAGAAAGGCTTGGGCAAGGCGCGCGTTTCACCTTCGACGGTGACCTGGTGCTCCTCCATCGCTTCCAGCAGCGCACTTTGGGTCTTTGGGCCGGCGCGGTTGATCTCGTCGGCCAGCAGCACCTGCGCGAACACCGGGCCGGGGTGGAACACAAACGCCTCCTTGCTGCGCTCGTAGACGCTCACGCCGATCAAGTCCGACGGCATCAGGTCGGCGGTGAACTGGGTGCGTGAAAAACGCAGCCCGAGCGAGACGGCCAGCGCGTGTGCCAGCGTGGTCTTGCCGACGCCGGGAACGTCTTCGATCAGCAGGTGGCCGCCGGCCAGCAGGCAGGCCACGCAGTCTTCGATCTGGGGGCGTTTGCCAACGATGATCGTGCTAATCTGGGCCACGAGTTCCGCGAGTTGTGCCGCCAGCGCTTTGTTCATGCGGCGACCTTACCCGAAAAATCCACCCCCGACTTTCGTCCCCCAAGCTCATGCCGACCGCGCTGTACAGCCACCCCGATTGCCGCCGCCACAACATGGGCCCCGGCCACCCCGAGTGCCCCGAGCGGCTCGATGCGATTGACGATTTCCTGCTCGCCAGCGGCCTGCACATTGCACTCGATCGACGCGAAGCCCCGCTGCTTGATTTGCGTGAAGCGGCCTACGCGCACAACTCAAATTACGTGACCGAGTTGCGCGAAGTCATGGAGCAGGTGGCCGCCACCGGCGAGCCTCGCGCGCTGGACCCGGACACTTCGGCCCACGCCGGCACCTGGGCCGCCGTGCAGCGCGCCGCCGGTGCGGCGGTGGCGGCGACCGACGCGGTGATCGACGGCAATGCCAGCAACGCCTTCTGTTCGGTGCGCCCGCCCGGCCACCATGCCACGCGCGACCAGGCGATGGGCTTTTGTTTCCTCAACAACGTGGCGATCGCGGCCCGCTATGCGCTGGATGTGCGCGGCCTGCAGCGCGTGGCGGTGGTCGACTTCGACGTGCACCATGGCAACGGCACCGAAGACATTCTTGCCGGTGATGAGCGCGCACTGATGGTCGGCCTGTTCCAGCACCCGCTGTACCCGGGCAGCGGCGGCGTGCCGCTGGGCACCAACATGCTCAACCTGCCGATCCCGCCCTACACTCGCGGCCCGGCGATCCGGGACCTGATCGAAGCCCACTGGATGCCCCGGCTCGAAGCGTTTCGTCCGGAGATGATCTTCATCTCGGCCGGCTTCGACGCGCACCGCGACGACGATCTCGGCCAGCTCGGCCTGGTGGAAGCCGACTACGAATGGATCACGCAGCGCATCAAGGCGGTGGCCGATCGGCATTCGCAAGGCCGCATCGTGTCGTGCCTGGAAGGTGGCTACAACCTGGGCGCGCTGGCGCGCAGCGTGGCGGTGCATTTGAGGGTGTTGGCGGGGGTGTGAGAGTGCCCTGGAACTCCGCACCGAGTTCAACAAGTCGCTTCAAGTCTTTCTTGAGGTGTGCAAGGAAAAGGGTTGAACCACGACGCCACGTCTTGGGTAAGTTCAACTTGTGCATTCCGCCAGAGTCGCATGAACGGCTGGCCATCGCAGCCCAAGCTCAGGGCAAGCGCATCAACAGTCTGGCTCCAGAGGCGTTGCCAGAACGAGTCGCTTCTTGATGCCCCTGCGGTTCAGAGCGCGATGGACGTCTTTTGGGGAGGCGCAGATGGACGTGATCGAAGCAATCCACGGTCGGCGATCGATCCGGGCGTACCGGCCGGAAGCCTTGGAGCGCGGGCAGCTCGAAGACCTGATCTGGGCCGCCGTTCAAGCGCCGACGCCACCCGTCAGCGGCGACCAACCGTGGGCCATTTGCGTGATCGAGGGCACGGATCGGCTGGCCGCCTATGGCGAACGGGCCAAACGGTATGCCCTCGACCATCAACCCGAGGGCCAACACTGGGCCTGGGCCGAGAGGCCCGATTTCAAGGTGTTCTGGGGCGCGCCGGCACTGGTGCTGATTTGCGGCCGACGTGGAAACGATGAGGCTGCGTTCGACTGCTGCCGTGCCGGCCAAAACTTGATGCTCGCCGCGCACGCGCGAGGGATCGGATCATGCTGGGTGGGTGCGCCGATTCCTTGGCTGAAAAGTGCGGGCATCGCTGAAGAACTGGGCCTGCCCGCGGGCTTCGACCCCATCGTTGCGATAACGTTGGGCTACCCGGCCGAAAAGCCCACGGGCAATCCGCGGCCGCGGCCCGAGATTGGCTGGTGCAACCCCTAGGCTCGGCAGCAACCCAGGGACGCTCGAGGTCCGCGGCGCCCACCCCCACATGCCCCTCAAACCACCCCCACTTATCGAGTCGCCGCGATCGCTGATTCGCATCATTCAAGAAGCCGACATCCCGGGGCTGTTGCCGATCAACGGCGATGAACATGTCACGCGCTGGCTGCCGTACGCGGCGTGGCAATCGCTCGCGGACGGCCACGCCTGGTTCGAGCGCATGCGTGCGCTGGCCTCGACAGGGGCGGCGCTTCAGTTTGTCATCGTTGAAAGGGCCTCGGGCGGCATCATCGGTACATGTTTGTTGTTTCGGCATGAAGAGGCCAGCGCGCGTGCCGAACTCGGCTACGTGCTCGGCCGCGTGCATTGGCACCAAGGCTTCATGCAAGAAGCGTTGGCGGCGCTCATCGCCTGCGCGTTCAACGAGTACGCGCTGCGCCGCCTGGAAGCCGAGGTGGACCCCGACAATGTGGCCTCCAATCGCCTGCTGCTCGGTCTGGGCTTTGTGCACGAAGGTTTGTTGCGCAAGCGCTGGGTGACCAAGGGGATGGCCTGCGATGCCAACATCTACGGGCTGCTGAGAGACGAATGGTCTGCGGCTTGAAACGATGGCGACCACGTTGTGCCACGGCCGACAACACGCCACGCACTAATTGCTGAGAAAGAGACTCGATGGCTCGCTCCCTCAACGCCGATGAACTGACCGAGCTGCTCGGGTCGCTGACCCAGCTCAGCGCGCTGGAGGAGCTGGGCTTTCTGGCGGTGTGCTTCGCGCTCGCCTGGGGCGTGGTTCGCCTGCTGCGGGGCGACGTTGCGCCGGTGGGATCCATCTGGTTCGGCCGGCGCATCGTCGACGGCGTGCTGTTCCCGGTGCTGGCGCTGGCGTTTGCCTACGGCGCCAAGCTCGCCACGGCGGGCATGCTCAAGCCGGCGGTGTTCAAGCTGGCCATTCCGATCCTGCTGTCGTTGGTGCTCATTCGCCTGAGCGTGCGGGTGCTCAGCGCCACGTTCCCGCAGTCGGGCTGGGTGCGTGCGATCGAGAAGACCATATCGTGGCTGGCCTGGTTTGCGGTGGTGCTGTGGATCACCGGTGCGCTGCCGCTGGTGCTGGACGCGATGGACGAAGTCAGCTGGAAGGTGGGCACGGCGCGCATCACCTTGCGCAACCTCGTCGAGGGCACGGTCACGGCGGGGCTGGTGCTAGTGCTGGCGCTGTGGGTGTCGGCAGGCATCGAGAAGAAGCTGCTGCGCGGCAGCGGCGACGACCTGTCGGTGCGCAAGATCGCTGCCAACCTGGTGCGCGTGGTGCTGCTGTTCATCGGCCTGCTGCTGGCGATGTCGGCGGTGGGCATCGACCTGACGGCGCTGTCGGTGCTGGGCGGCGCGGTCGGCGTGGGCCTGGGCTTTGGTTTGCAGAAGATCGCGGCCAACTACATCAGCGGGTTTGTCATCCTGGCCGAGCGCAGCTTGCGCATCGGCGACATGGTCAAGGTCGACAACTTCGAGGGCCGTGTCACCGACATCCGCACCCGCTACACCGTGATCCGTGCGCTGAACGGGCGCGAGGCCATCGTGCCGAATGAAATGTTGATCACCCAGCGGGTCGAGAATTCGTCGCTGGCCGATCCCAAGGTGGCGATCAGCACCACCGTGCAAGTGGCCTACGGCACCGACGTTCGGGCCCTGCAGCCCAAGCTCGAAACGGCGATTGCCGCCGTGGCGCGTGTGCTCGAAGACCCGGCTCCCAGTTGCCAGCTGGCCAAGTTCGCCGCCGACGGCATGGACCTGAGCATTCACTTCTGGATTCGCGATCCGGAGAACGGCCAGGGCAACGTGCGCTCGGACGTCAACCTGGCGGTGCTCGACCTGCTCAACGCCGAGGACATCGAGATTCCGTTCCCTCAGCAGGTGGTGCACAACCGCGCCGCCGTTGACGTTCAAAAGGACGATCCATGAAGCTCGGTTGGCGCTCCGCGGCCGGCGCGCTGGCCGCGGCATGCTTGGTTGCCGCCTGCGCCAGCCCGCCATCAGGCTTGCGCTATCGCGCCCCCGACGCTGCTTTGCAGGCGCCCGAAGCCGCCAGTGGCTACACCGAAAAGCCCGGCTGGTCGACGCACAGGTTCATGGTGGCCGCGGCCAACCCGCTGGCCACCGATGCCGGCCGCCAGGTGCTCAAGGCGGGCGGCAGCGCGGTCGACGCGGCCATCGCGGTGCAGATGGTGCTCACGCTCGTGGAGCCGCAATCCTCAGGCATCGGGGGTGGGCTGTTCCTGGTGCATTGGGACACCCGCCAGGTGCAGACCTTCGACGGCCGCGAGACGGCGCCCGCCGCGGCCACGCCCGAGCTGTTCATGAAAGACGGCAAGCCCATGCAGTTCATGGACGGCGTGGTCGGGGGTCGCTCGGTCGGCACGCCGGGTGTGTTGCGGGCGTTGGAGCTGGCCCACCGTCAACACGGAAAGCTGGCGTGGAAAACGCTGTTCCAACCGGCCATCCGGCTCGCTGAGCAAGGCTTCGTGATCAGCCCGCGCCTGGCCACGCTGCTGCGCGACGAGTCGGCCAAGCCCTTGCGCAACGACCCGACCGCGGCTGCCTACTTCTTCGAAACCGACGGCAGCCCGAAACAAGCCGGCACGCGCCTGCGCAACCCCGAACTGGCGGCCGTGCTGCGCGACGTGGCCGAGCGCGGCGCGACTGTGTTCTATGAAGGGCCGATCGCACGTGACATTGCTGCCAAGGTGCACGGCCATGCCGGCAACCCCGGCCTGCTGAGCGAAGCCGACCTGGCCGGCTACCGCGCCAAGACGCGCGAGCCGCTGTGTTTCGACTACCGGCTGTGGCGCCTGTGCGGCATGCCGCCGCCGGCGTCGGGGCCGCTGGCGCTCGGGCAGATGCTGGGCATGCTGGCCGGCCGCAGCCTGGCTTCGATGCCGCCGGTCAAGGCCGGCGCCGGCCTGGAGCCGAGTGCCGAAGCGGTGCACCTCATCAGCGAGGCCGGCCGGCTGGCCTACGCCGACCGCGGCCGCTATGTCGCCGACCCCGACTTCGTGGCGTTGCCCGGTGGCAGCGCGGCGGCGTTGCTGCACCCGAACTACCTGGCACAGCGCGCCACGCTCATCACCGACCGCAGCATGGGCCGCGCCCAGGCTGGCATGCCGCTGGCGCCGGCGGTGAGCCTGGCCGACGACCGCAGCCCCGAGCTTGAATCCACCTCGCATGTGTCGGTGGTCGACGCATTTGGCAACGCGGTGTCGATGACAACGACGATCGAAAACGTCTTCGGCGCGCAGATCATGGTGCGCGGCTTTTTGCTCAACAACGAGCTGACCGACTTCTCGTTCGTGCCCAGCGAGAACGGCGCGCCGGTGGCCAACCGCGTCGAAGGCGACAAGCGCCCGCGCTCGTCGATGTCGCCGTTGCTGGTGTTCGACAAGGCCAGCGGCCAACTGCTGATGAGCGTGGGTTCGCCCGGTGGCTCGGCCATCATCAACTACGTGGCCAAGGTGCTGGTGGCCACGCTCGACTGGGGGCTGGACGTGCAGCAAGCCATCTCGCTGCCCAACTTCGGCTCGCGCAACGGCCCCACCGAACTGGAACGGGACCGCGCTTCACCGGCCCTGGTCGACGCACTCAAGGCCAAGGGCCACGAGGTGCGCGTGATGGTGCAGACCAGCGGCCTGCAAGGCATCCAGCGCAGCCTCAAGAGCGGCCAGCCCGGCTGGTTCGGCGGTGCCGATCCGCGCCGAGAGGGCGTGGTGATGGGTGATTGAGCCGGCGCGCCATCGATGCCATCGCTGCAAGACCACCGCGACTTCTACGCGAACTTCGTCGTCCGCGGCGCCGGCGCTTCCGACGAACGCCTGATTGCCGCCTTCGCTTCGGTTGAACGCGAGCACTACGTTGGCGCCGGGCCCTGGCGCATCTTCGTCGGCTCCGGCTACCTGCCGACGGTCTCCGCCGACCCTTGTCTGCTCTACCAGGACGTTCTGGTCGGCCTGGCCAGCGACCGCGGTATCAACAATGGGCAGCCGAGCCTGCATGCGCGCTGCCTTGCCGCTTGCGCACCCCGGGATGGCGAGTCGGTGCTGCACGTCGGCGCCGGCACGGGCTACTACACCGCCATCCTGGCCGCCCTGGTCGGCGCGACCGGAAGCGTCGTGGCCTATGAAATCGAGGCCGATCTGGCGGCGCGGGCGCGCCACAACCTGGGCCACCTGGCCACGGTCCGGGTCGAACAGGCGTCGGCCACGGTGGGCACCCTGCCGCAGGCCGATGTCATCTACGTCAATGCAGGGGCGACGCACCCCATGCCCGCATGGCTGGATGCGTTGAACCTCGGCGGCCGGCTGCTCTTTCCGCTCACGCCGAACGAGGGCTACGGCTGCATGCTCTTGGTCACCCGCCGCGGCCCGGTGGCCTACGCTGCTTCCGCGGTGACCCGGGCCGCCTTCATTCCCTGCGTCGGTGCGCGGGACGATGCCGCCTCCGCCGCCTTGGCCGTGGCCTTGGAGACGCGCTCGCTGAAGACGGTCCGGTCGCTGCGGCGCGGCACCCAGCCCGATCACACGGCCTGGTGTGTCGGCAAGGGCTGGTGGTTGTCGACTGCGGAAGCACCCTGAGGCTGGCGCCGCTCGGGGGGGATCGGCTCGGCTCAGGTCTGCGCGGGCCAAGGCCA
This sequence comes from Methylibium sp., assembly GCA_031378125.1. Classification (GTDB taxonomy): domain Bacteria; phylum Pseudomonadota; class Gammaproteobacteria; order Burkholderiales; family Burkholderiaceae_C; genus LGRD01. The sequence continues at coordinate 20,349 of JANNDW010000058.1, forward strand.
TCGAGTGACCGGCTCCGTTCATGCCCTCCGAGCCGGTATTTCCGGCTCGGAGGAGTGCGCCCGGACACAAACAGTCCAGTGGACTGTTTGCGCCTGACGCACGCCCGGGGCTCCGTCCCCGGGCATGAACGGAGCAGAGCGCCCCGGTGGCCCGATCCCGCGCCAGCGGCTGGCCAGTGTGGAAGCGCGCCGCCAGGCCGCCGCGTTTCAACCATGTGTTCATGGGATTCACGCCAACACGCCGCGCCACACGAAGTGCAGCAAGGCGGCGTAGATGTCAGGTTGTAGCGCCGCCCACTGCTCGGCTGCCACCTGCACAACGACCCAGACGCTGAACGTTGCGCTGGCCAGCGAGGCCAGCGCCAGCAGGGCGAACAGGCCGAGCGCTTGGGTTGGGGCTTGGGTTTGGGTTTGGGTTTGCATGGTCGTCTCTCCAGCTTGGGTCCGGAACAAAAGGGTTCGTGTTCACCAGTTCGTCTCTGGTTGGGACTACGAACGCTTGCGGATTCCGGATGCAAGCGGAGCGGCGCGCAAGGCGCAGCCCACGCTACGGGAACTTTTGCGCGCGGTACGAGAAGTAGCCGTTGCTGTAGCTGCTGGGCAGCAGCGTGAGTCGCATCGACAGCGCGCCGGTGGCGGCGTCGAACTCCGATACATCGCTCAACGTGCCGGGGAAGGAGCCCCAGCCGACCAACAGCTTGCCGCCGGCGAGGAACTGGGCGCTGCCCAGGTTGGTGCTGGAACGGGTGTCGGTCTTGAACTCGGCAAAGCCGGGCAGGGCCGGGTTGTTGTTCACCAGCGTCTTGCCGGCTTCGTCGAGGTTGAAGGCCAGCGCGCGCGACCCGCCGCCCGCCACCGCGTTGTCGAACAGCGTCAGCCGCCCGTCCGGCGCGCGCCGGGCGTGGTGTTGGTGCGAGAACTTCTGGCCCGCACTCAGGCCGAACTGGTCGCAGGGGCCGCCGAGGACCCAGGCGATGGCACCCGTGCTCCGGTTGATCTTCAGCACCGCGTCGAGATGGCGGAACGAGGCGATCCAATGGCCGTCGCCGTCCACCGCCACCGAGTCCCAATGGGCGTAGTCGGCGCCGTTGTTCTGCACGAAGTTGTTGCCTTCCGTGGAGCAGGCGTACAGCTCGGGGTGGTCGGTGGACAGCCAGCTGAACACGGCCGCGCCGTT
>JANNDW010000480.1:0-14617 GCA_031378125.1 Methylibium sp.
ATGCTCTTGCGAGCAAGGGCTTGGAACATCGCCCGGCTGGCGTGATCGTCTCGCGTCAGATGAACCCAAGGCCAGGCTGACCTCGCCCACCTGAACTACCTGGGTTCAGGAATGCGGCTCTCGGTTTGCGGCGGACACCCCCTACCCCCTTTTGCATGCACTACTGGTTGATGAAAAGCGAGCCAGGCGAGTGTTCGATCGACGACCTCGCCAACGCACCCTCGAAGACGGTGCCGTGGGTCGGCGTGCGAAACCACCAGGCACGCAATTTCATGCGTGATCTGATGCAGCGCGGCGACGGCGTGCTGTTCTATCACTCCTCCTGCCCCGAACCTGGCATCGCTGGCCTGGCCACCGTTGCCAGCGGCGCTTACCCCGATGCCACCCAGTTCGATCCGCTCAGCCCGTACTTCGACCCGAAGGCAAATGCAGCCGCCCCGCGCTGGCTGCACGTGGATGTGCGGCTGGTGCGCAAGACGCCCTTGCTCAGTCTGCGCAGCATGCGCGAGGCCTCGTCGCTTGCGACCATGGCGGTGCTGCGGCGCGGCAACCGGCTGTCCATCACCCCGGTGACCGAAGATGAGTGGAACGCGGTGCTGCGACTTCTGGACGCCGCGTGACGTTCGATCTTGGATGGCAGCTGATCATTGAACTGCTGGGCCTGGGTTGCATCACCGGCTTTCTGGCCGGCCTTCTGGGCGTCGGGGGCGGCGCCATGCTGGTGCCGTTCATGACCTTGCTGCTGTCCTTCAAGGGCGCGCCCGAGCAGCATGTCGTGAAGATGGCCATCGCCACCTCGCTCGCGACGGTCTGCTTCACCTCGATCTCTTCGGTGCGTGCGCACCATCAGCGCGGCGCCGTGCGGTGGGAGCTGGCCGGGTTGCTGGCGCCGGGCATCGTGCTGGGCGCACTGATCGGCGCACAGATCGCCACGCTGCTGCCGTCAAATGCGCTTGCGCTGCTGTTCGCGGCCTTCATCGGCTTTTCAGCCACCCAGATGTTCACCGACAGGAAGCCCAAGCCCACTCGCCAGCTGCCTCAAGGTGCCGCCATGGCGGCCGTGGGCGGGCTGATCGGTCTGCTGTCTGCCCTGGTCGGCGCCGGCGGTGCATTCATTTCGGTGCCCTTCATGGTGGCGTGCAACCTGCCCATCATCAATGCGGTCGCCACCTCGGCAGCATTGGGATTCCCGATTGCGCTGGCCGGTAGCGTCGGCTATATCGTCGCCGGCTGGTCGCTGCAGGACATGCCGGCCGGCACCTTGGGTTACCTCTATCTGCCCGCCTTGCTGACCCTGGCAACCGCCAGCGTCATCACGGCGCCGCTGGGGGCCAGGGCGGCCCACCGCCTCAACGTCAAGCAACTCAAGCGCGTGTTTGCCTGCCTGCTGTACACGCTGGCTGCTTACATGCTCTACAAGGGCCTGAGCCTGTAGGTTCCGCGCTCAGCCCGGCCGCTTGTATCGCGGCCGGTCCTTCGCCAGCCGAAGATCGCCTTCCGGCGCCCTTCGCGCGGGCTCAGCCCGGCCGCTTGTATCGCGGCCGGTCCTTCGCCAGCCGAAGATCGCCTTCCGGCGCCCTTCGCGCGGGCTCAGCCCTGCTCGAACCGGATGCCGGCCAGGGCAACGTGGTTCCCGCCGCGGCGGATGGCCTCGACAAGTGCGCCGTCGGCAGCTTCGGCCAACGCCGCTTGCGTTGATGCGGTGTGCGGAAAACTGGCCACACCCATGGCCACCGTGAAACCCAGGTCCTTGCCTTGAATGGCGACGATCTGGGTGGCGCATTGACGCCGCAGGCCCTCCATGCGCGAATGCGCGGTGGCCAGTCCGACACCCGACAGCAGCACCGCAAACCGGTCCTCGTCGACGCGACATGAAGCGTCCATCGCCCGGGTATTGCTGCGCAGCAGCCGGCCCAACGCCTCCAGGACCCGCGCCCGACCTTCGACACCCAGTTCCAGCACGCTGCCAGCAAGCGGGTCCAGCACGATCGAGACGAGCGAGAACTGACGATGCTCGCGCGCGGACAGGTCCACCTCGCGCCGCAACTGGTCGTCGAAATGGGTGCGTTGATACAGACCCATCGTGTCGTCCAACACCGCGGGGTCGTGACGCTCACGGCGCATCGACTCGTTAGCGGTTTGCTGCTGCTCCAGTTGCACCAGCAGCTTTTGCAACTGGGCGTCACGCTGGCGCGCCTGCGTGATCTCGACCCAAACGCTGCACACGTGGCGGGGCGCCGCTTCGCCGGCACGGGGAACGGGCAGCCGGGACACACTGAACTCACGCCGTTGCCCGCCCAGCTCGATGCGGTGTTCCACCGGCAGTGCCGCGACTTGCGCGAGCGCGGACTGTTCCGCCGCGCGCAGAAGAGCGGCCTGGCCAGGCTCCATCAGATCGGCATCGCTGGTGCCCACCATCTCTTGCGCACCGCGCCCGAACAGGGCCGCCATGCGCGCGCTGACGTGCACATACCGCCCGGTGGCGATTTCCTTCACGGCCACCATGGCCTCCACGCGGTTCAGCATTTCCAGCAAGACGCCGGCAAATGCGCCCTCGCCGCCGCCCATGGTGACCATGAGGCGGTTCACTGTCTCGGCAAAATCAGAGGGAAGAGAAGATCTCATTTCGCGGTTGGACCGCAATCCCGGTGGCTCCGGTGGCGCGCGGTACTCTCGATCGTCAATCTTGGTCGATGGGTTGCCTCTTGGCAAGCCCACGATTGAAGCCCACGATTGAACCCGGTTTGAACCTGCGTGCGCAGCAAGCACCCGTCGGCCAGCCACAAGGCGGGCTTCAAGGGGCCCCGCATAATGCGGCTCAAACGCAGGGAGACTGAAGGAATGAAGCAGCTCGAAAAACTCAATCAGTTGACAGAATCCCACGGTGAATTGCGCCCTGGCCACGGAATGATCTCCGGGGTCATCGCCCTGTCCCTGGCCATTCTGTGCTTCCTGGGGGTGTTGGCCTTTCATTTCCCCGAGTACCTGACCACCCCGCAGCTGCGCAAGTCTTACAACGTCGATGTGATTCGCCAGCTGATGCTGGCCTCGCTGGTGCTTGCGGGCGCGATCTCGCTGTTCAACATCATTCGCGGCCGCGCGCGTTGGCTGGCCGTGGGCGCATTCACGTTGATTGCGTTGACCTTGGGGCTGGGAGGCCACAAGGTCCCCGTCAATGACTTTGCCGATAACACGCCCTACATCGGGCTGGACTGGTTCATCCTCGACCTGTTGGGGTCGACGCTGATCTTCATCTTCGTCGAAAAACTGTTTGCGCTGCGCAAGAACCAGCCGGTGTTTCGGCCGGAATGGCAAACCGACTTCCATCATTTCATCGTCAACCACATGGTGGTGGGCTTCGTGCTGCTGGCCACCAACCTGCTGGTGCACAAGCTGTTCGGCTGGGCCGCCAAGGACGGCATCCAGGGCTGGGTGCAAAACCTTCCCTTCGTGGCTGCGCTGCTGTTGATCGTGCTGGTGGCCGACCTGGTGCAGTACTGGACCCACCGTGCTTACCACGAGGTGCCGCTGCTGTGGCGGCTGCATGCGGTGCACCACAGCGTGAAGAGCATGGACTGGCTGGCCGGCTCGCGCCAGCACATCATCGAGCTGATCATCACCCGCACCCTGGTGCTGGCGCCGATCTATGTGCTGGGGTTCAGCAAGGAAGTCATCGATGCCTACATCATCATCGTCGGCTTTCAGGCGGTGTTCAACCATGCCAATGTCAGCGTGCGGCTGGGGCCGCTGCGTTATGTGATCGTCACCCCCAACTTCCACCATTGGCACCACTCGCAGGACGACGATGCGATCGACAAGAACTATGCGGCGCACTTTGCGTTCTTGGACTACCTGTTCGGCACCGCCGTCAAGTCCAACCGCGAGTGGCCCGAGCACTACGGCGTTCAGGGCGACTATGTGCCGAACGGATTCTTCCGCCAGATGGCCTTTCCTTTCCTGTGGAAGGGCTGACACCTTGAGACGCATCGGGACGCTTGCCTTTGCCCTCTGCGTTTGGCTGGCCTGCGCGGCTCTCGTGCGCGCGCAGGACGGGCCGCAAAAGCTGCCTGCCATTCAACTGAGTGCGGGCATGCACCTCATCCAAGCCGAGCTCGCGCAATCGCCGGAGCAACGCGGCATCGGCCTGATGCACCGCAACAACATGGGTACCAACGAGGGCATGCTGTTCGTTTTCGAACAGGCCGGGCAGCAGTGCTTCTGGATGAAGAACACCCTGCTTCCCTTGTCGATTGCATTTTTGGCCGACGACGGCAGCGTCGTCAACATCGAAGACATGCGGCCTCAGACGCTGGACAGCCACTGCTCCAAGAAGCCGGTGCGGTTCGTGCTCGAAATGAACCAGGGCTGGTTTGCCAAACGCGGCATCAAACCGGGCAGCGCATTGAAAGGCGCGCCGTTCGGAAGCTGATCTCCGCACGACCGGGGCCTGCCAGCCTGGGGCCATCGCCCACCGCACCTCGCGAACAAAACAAACGGGCCGGTCATCGACCGGCCCGTTTGTTGCCCGCTGCGCGGATCAGGCGAAGTTCGCTTCCGCGAAGTCCCAGTTCACCAGCGAGGTGAGGAAAGTCTCGACCCACTTGGGACGCATGTTGCGGTAGTCGATGTAGTACGCGTGTTCCCACACGTCGATGGTCAGCAAGGCCTTGTCGGCGCTGGTCAGCGGGGTACCGGCCGCACCGGTGTTGACGATGTCGACGCTGCCATCGGCCTTCTTCACCAGCCAGGTCCAGCCGGAGCCGAAATTGCCGACAGCACTTTTCGTGAAGGTTTCCTTGAACGCCGCGTAGCTGCCCCACTTGGCGTCGATGGCGGCGGCCAAGGCGCCCTTGGGTGCCGCGCCGCCGGCAGGCTTCATGCAGCTCCAGAAGAAGGTGTGGTTCCAGATCTGCGCGGCGTTGTTGTACACACCGCCGGAGGACTTCTTGACGATGTCGTGCAGGCTCATGGCCTCGAACTCGGTGTTCTTTTGCAGGTTGTTCAGGTTCACCACATAGGCGTTGTGGTGCTTGCCGTGGTGAAACTCCAGCGTCTCGCGGCTCAGGTGAGGCGCCAGTGCATCGATCGCATAAGGAAGCGCGGGAAGTGTGTGTTCCATGGTGATCCTCTGTCGGAATGGGGTGGAGGTCCGCCGCATTGTAGGCAGCTCGCGAAGGCCCTGTGAAGCCCGCTGACCGAGCCCTGCTGTCAACGGTGTCAAGCCCGCGCCGCGCGGTCCACCCCCGTCACTTCCAGCTCGGCAGTGCCATCGGCCAGGCGCGCCCGCAAGTGTGTGCCGACCTCGAGGCCGGCCGCCGTCTGAACCGGCTGGCCGGCCTGGTCGGTGAGCCACGCATAGCCGCGCGCCAGCACATGCTGCGGGTCCAACGCGGTCAGTCGAGCGTCCAGAGACGCCAGCCGATGCGCGCATGCCGACAGCAACACCACGCATGAGCGGGATAACCGGGCTTGAAGGTGGGCTGCATGGCTCTTGCGCTGCCCAACCGCGTGCTGCGTGGCGCTCACGAGGCGATGCGCCAGCATGTCCAGCCTGTGCGCTCTGCGGCGCATCGCCTCGGCGGGCCGGGTCAGGCGCAGCGAGAGAGTGTCGAGCCGCTGGGCCAGGGTGTCCAGAAGATCGTGCAGTCGCCGCTGCAGCGTTTCGGCCAACGCGCTCAGCGCCCTCGAACACGACTGCGTGTCGGGTGCGGCCAGCTCGGCCGCCGCGGTGGGCGTGGGCGCGCGCAGATCGGCCGCAAAGTCTGCGAGCGTCACATCGGTCTCGTGGCCGACGCCGCAGATCAACGGAATCGGTGCGGCGCGGATGGCGCGCACCACCCGCTCGTCGTTGAAGGCCCACAGGTCTTCCAGCGACCCACCGCCGCGGCACAGGATGAGTGTGTCCACCTCATCACGCCGGCCCGCCAAGGCCAGCGCTTCGCACAGCGCGTCAGGCGCGTCGGACCCCTGCACCAGGCTTGGATAGACAAGCACCTGCACATGCGGCGAACGCCGAGCGAGTGTCGTGACCACATCACGCAGCGCCGCCGCACCCAGCGAGGTGACAACGCCGATGCGGCGCGGATACGCCGGCACGAGCCGCTTGCGCAAGGGATCGAAGAGCCCTTCGGCCTCGAGCCGTGCCTTCAACTTGAGGAATTTTTCGAACAGCGCGCCCGCGCCGGCACGCTGCATGGACTCGACCACGAGCTGCAGTTCGCCGCGCGGCTCGTAGACGCCCAGGCGGCCGCGCAGCTCGACAAGCTGGCCGTCTTCGGGCACGAAGTCAAGCAGGCTGGCAGCGCGGCGGAACAGGGCGCAACGCAGCAACGCGATGCCGCCGTTCGCATCCTTGAGGTTGAAGTAACAGTGGCCGCTGGCCGCCCTGGAAAAGCCGGAGACTTCGCCGCGCACGGCGCAAGCGCTGAAGCGCGCCGCGAGTGCGTCGGCAACCGCCTGCACCAGTGCGGCCACGCTCCAGACAAGCCGCGCCGGACCGGCGCCGAGGGCTTCAATCATCGGCAAACCCAAGCCCGAAGCGGGCCTTCGACCTGAGCTCCGCGCTGGTATTGGGCTGGCGCACAGATCGATGCTTCAGCTTGGCCGTTGGATTGTTTTACTGACATTTCGGCACGCCATTTTCATGCTTAATCTTTGAGCAATCTGTCACAGCGCCAGCATTTTCGGGGCTCTGCAAAGACTGGGAACGGGTTGCCCACACAGTTGTCCACAGCAGCGGTGGATTGCTGGCGCCGTGGCAAACCGGTCGTCATGGCGACGTGATTCCCAGCTCAACCATGCCCCCAAGCCAGGGCTCTCGCATGCCTCGGTCAGGCCATAATCCAGCGACCCGAATTTGCAGCCGTTTTCACTGAAGGGGCAAGATTGTTTTCGATCATACAAGCCGCTGGCTGGCCGATCTGGCCTTTGCTCCTGTGCTCCATTGCGGCATTGGCCATTGTTTCTGAACGCCTCTCCAGTTTGCGAAAAGTGCGTGTGTCTCCGGCTCGTTTACTGGACGAGGTGATGTCCGTCACCCGCGCCCATCTTCCATCGGCCGACGTGGTCAACAAGCTGGCGGCGAACTCGGTGCTGGGCTCTGTGCTGGCGGCCGGTGTGCGTGCCATGGTGGCCGAACCGCGCATCGACGAAGAAGGTTTGCGCAGCGCCTTCGAATCCGCCGGCCGTGCCGCCGTGCACCGCATGGAGCGTTACCTGAACACCTTGGGAACCATCGCCTCGGCGGCGCCGTTGCTGGGCCTGTTGGGCACGGTGATCGGGATGATCGAGATCTTCGGCTCTCAGGCGCCGACCGGCGGCAACAACCCTGCGCTGCTGGCACACGGCATTTCGGTCGCGCTGTACAACACGGCGTTCGGGCTGATCATCGCGATCCCGTCGTTGATGCTGTACCGCTACTTCCGCGGCATGGTGGATGCCTACACACTGGACATGGAACAGGCCGCCGACCGGATGGTGCCGCACCTGATGCGTTTCTCCGCAATCCGCACGGCTGCCGCCTGAACCCACCATGGCAATGCGTTTCCACAAGGCACGCCCGGAAGAGCCGGAGATCAACCTGATTCCCTTCATCGACGTGCTGCTGGTGATCCTGATCTTCCTGATGCTGTCGACGACGTACTCCAAGTTCACCGAGCTGCAGATCACGCTGCCCGCGGCAGACGCAGAGAAAGCACGTGATCGGCCGCGCGAGATCATCGTCGCCGTCGCCGCCGACGGCCGTTACGCGGTCAACCGCAAACCCGTCGACGGCCGCAGCGTCGAGTTGCTGACCAACGAGCTGGCGGCCGCCGCGGCGGGGTCGACCGAGATGGTCGTGATCGTGTCCGCCGATGCCACGGCCGCCCACCAGAGCGTGGTCAATGTGATGGATGCCGCTCGCCGCGCGGGCTTGGCGCGCCTGACCTTTGCGACCCAGACACCTTCCGGCGGCGAAGCACGCTAGTGTGGTGTGAACGCCGTGGGTGACAGTCCACGCGGCGGGTCAAATCGCCTGCAGTCCGCATGGCTGACACGGGGTCCGCTGGCGCGTCTGATGCTTCCGGTGGCCACGCTGTTCGGCGCGCTCTCGGCGTTGCGACGCGGCCTCTATCGGGTCGGCTGGTTGCGCGCGCACAAGCTCGCCGTGCCGGTGATTGTGGTCGGCAATCTGGTGGCCGGAGGGGCCGGCAAGACGCCAACCGTGATGGCGATCGTGCGTCTGTTGCGCGAACGCGGCTTCAGGCCAGGCGTCGTTTCGCGTGGCTATGGGCGCACCGGCGCCGATCTTGTCGACGTGCAACCCGACACTCCCGCCGCACGCTGCGGCGACGAACCGCTGCTGCTGCGCTTGCGCACCGGTGTGCCGGTGATGGTGGGGCGTGACCGCGTCGCGGCTGGTCGAGAGCTGCTGCGGCAGCATCCGCACCTGGACGTCGTCGTCAGTGACGATGGCCTGCAGCACTGGCGGCTCGCCAGAGATGCCCAGGTGCTGGTGTTCGACGAACGCGGCGCGGGCAACGGATGGTTGCTGCCGGCCGGCCTCTTGCGCGAGCGAATGCCATCGGCCGTGCCGCCGCGCACGCTGGTGCTCTACAACGCCGACGCTGCATCGACGCCGTTGCCGGGCGAGCTGGCGGTGCGCTCGCTGGCCGGCGTGGTCGGCCTGGTTGATTGGTGGAAAGGGCAGGCCGCAAGCCGATCTGCGCTCGAGGCGCTGAAGGGCCGCAGCATCGTTGCCGCGGCCGGCCTGGCCCGGCCGCAGCGCTTCTTCGACATGCTGCGGGCCAGTGGCCTGAACATCGAGGCCATGGCCTTGCCCGACCATCACGGCTACGGCGACTTGCCCTGGCCGACGCAGACCGCTGACGCCGTGGTGACCGAGAAGGACGCCGTCAAGCTGGACCCCGCGCGCATGGGGCGCACCCGCGTATGGGTCGCGGCGCTAGACTTGCGCACCAACCCAAGCTTTGACGCCGCGCTGCTGGCGCTGCTGCCGCCTCCCTCCCCGCATTCACCTGAGAACGCCCATGGAAGTCCGACTGCTTGAACTGCTGGTCTGCCCGATCTGCAAAGGCCGCCTGGAACACCTGCGGCCGCCACAACATGAGCAACAGGAACTGGTTTGCCATGCCGATCGCCTGGCCTTCCCGGTGCGCGACGGCATTCCGGTGATGCTGGAAAGCGAGGCGCGTGTGCTCGACCCTGCTGCATGACTTTTACCGTGCTGATCCCCGCGCGGCTCGCCTCGACCCGGCTGCCGGGCAAGCCGTTGGCCGACATCGCCGGGGTACCGATGGTGGTGCGCGTCGCCCAACGCGCGGCCCTGTCGGGCGCTCGCTCGGTGGTGGTGGCCGCCGACGATGGGGACATAGTGGCCGCGTGCAAGTCGCACCAGGTCCGCGCGGTGTTGACGCGCGCTGAGCACGCCACCGGCAGCGACCGCCTGGCCGAGGCCTGCGCCCTGCTCGGGCTGGACGGCGCCGATGTGGTGGTCAATGTTCAGGGCGACGAACCGCTGATCGACGCAGGCCTGATCGACGCCTGCGCTGCGCTGCTGGTTCAACACCGCGACTGCGTGATGGGCACGGCCGCGCATGCCATCGATTCGCTCGACGATCTCGACAACCCGAACGTCGTCAAGGTCGTGCTCGATGCGGCGGGCCGGGCGCTCTACTTCTCGCGCGCCCCGATTCCCTGGTGGCGCGATGGCCGCGCCGCCGGGCTGCGGCAACTGCCCGCCAGCGCGCCGCTGCGCCACATCGGCCTGTACTCGTACCAGGCCGGTTTTCTGCGCCGCTTCCCTTCGCTGGCGGCGAGCCCGCTGGAGGCGATCGAGTCGCTGGAGCAGTTGCGCGTGCTGTGGCATGGCGAGCGCATTGCCGTGCACGTCAGCGATTCGAAACCTGGGCCCGGGGTGGACACACCCGAAGACCTGGCCCGCGTGCGCGCGCTGTTTGCCTGAGGGTCCGGCCTCAGGTTCGCGCCGGGAATCGCATGCTATTCTCGTTGCGAAGAGCGACCGCATCGCACCGTTGCCGAGCGCCTGCCACGAATTGAACGAGGAGACACATGAGACTCATCCTGTTGGGCCCACCCGGGGCGGGCAAGGGAACCCAGGCGGCGTTCATCTGCCAAAAGTTCGGCATCCCGCAAATTTCCACCGGCGACATGCTGCGCGCCGCGGTCAAGGCGGGAACGCCGCTCGGCCTGGAGGCCAAGAAGGTCATGGACGCGGGTGCGCTGGTCGGCGACGACATCATCATCGGCCTGGTCAAGGAACGAATCGCGCAGCCTGATTGTGCAAACGGCTTTCTGTTCGACGGCTTCCCGCGCACCTTGCCGCAAGCCGACGCGATGAAGGCCGCCGGTGTGAAGCTCGATGTGGTGCTGGAGATCGATGTGCCCGATGCGTCCATCATCGAACGCATGGGCGGGCGGCGCGTGCACCTGGCTTCGGGCCGCACTTATCACCTCACGTTCAACCCACCCAAGGTCGCGGGCAAGGACGACGCGACCGGCGAAGACCTGATCCAGCGGATTGACGATCTGGAAGAAACGGTGCGCAAACGCCTGGAGGTCTACCACAGCCAGACCCGGCCGCTGGTCGAGTACTACTCGAACTGGAGCAAAGCCGGCGCCGCGGATGCGCCCAGGTACCGAATGATCAACGGCAGCGGCACGGTGGATCAAATCACGGCGCGTGCGATGGCCGCGCTGATCTGAGCCAACCCCCTTTCGTCGGAGCAGGCCCATGGACATCGCAGGCAAGGTATTCATCGTCACCGGAGGCGCTTCCGGGTTGGGCGAAGGCACGGCGCGCATGCTCGCCGCGCATGGCGCCAAGGTGGTCATCGCCGACCTGCAAGTCGACAAGGGGCAGGCACTGGCCGACGAGCTCGGCGGCGCCTTCGTCAAGTGCGATGTCAGCCAGGAGGCCGATGGGCAGGCCGTCATCAGCAAGGCGGTGAGCACTGGAAAGCTGATGGGCCTGGTCAACTGTGCCGGCATCGCACCAGCCGCCAAGACCGTCGGCAAGGATGGCGCGCATCCGCTTCACACCTTCGCCAAGGTGGTCACGATCAACCTGATCGGCAGCTTCAACATGATCCGCCTGGCCGCGCAGGCCATGAGCAAGAACGAGCCCGAATCCACCGGTGAGCGCGGCGTGCTGATTTCAACCGCCAGCGTGGCTGCCTTCGATGGGCAGATGGGACAGGCCGCGTACTCGGCCTCCAAGGGCGGCGTGGTGGGCATGACTCTGCCGATTGCCCGTGACCTGGCTCGCAACGGCATTCGCAACATGACCATCGCGCCCGGCATCTTCGGCACCCCGATGCTGTTCAGCATGCCCAAGGAAATGCAGGATGCGTTGGCCGCGAGCGTGCCGTTCCCAAGCCGGTTGGGCACGCCCGCCGACTACGCCAAGCTGGTGCACCAGATCATCACCAACGAAATGCTCAATGGCGAAGTGATTCGCCTGGACGGTGCGATTCGGCTGGCGCCGAAGTAGCCTGCCGGGCCCTCCCCCCGGCCCTCTCCCGCGAGCGGGAGAGGGAGGAAATACGGGCTCCTCACCCCTGTACTCGGGGGAGAGGGATGGGGTGAGGGGCGAATCAGCTCAGGACTTGCGGCGCGCGTACAGCGCCCAGAGCCTGGCCAGGTCGGCCGTGCCATCCGTGCCACCGACGGTCTTCAGCGCGGCTTGCGCTTTCGCGCTGTCTCCGGCCACAAGATGGGCAACGGCCAGATGCAGCTTTGCATCTTCGGGCCGCTTCAGGCCGCCCTTGCTGATGCCTTGCTGCATCATCGCCAATCCCTTGGCCGCCTGGCCGCTGAACACCTGGTTGAACCCGGCGTTCACCAACGCCGTGCCGTCCTTGTCGATGCCCGCCTGCTTCTCGGTATCGGCCTGGGCTCGCCTGTCTTCGTCCAGCCTCTTGGCCACCAGGTCGCGCAAACGTTTGTGGCGCTCTCCTTCAGCGCCCGCCCCCAGCGCGCTGGCCGCGAAACCTTTGTCGACGACTTGCTTGGCCTCCGCGGGCAAACCGGCCTGCAAGGCCAGCTGGGTCATTTCCATGTAGTCGTTGGCCGTCGTCATGCTGCCCGTGGCCAGGCTGAGCCGGTAGGCGTCCAGCGCCAGCCGGTCGCTGAAGTTGGGCTTGCGCTGCATGCGGCTCAGCAGGTCGACCCAGTACTCCTTTTTCGGGTAGTAGGTGACCAGTTTTTCAACCGCGTAAACGTAGGTGTTGTTGTCTTTCTGCTGGAGCGCGGCATTCAGCAACAGCTTCAGGCGGTCCTCGGGCGGCGGCGTGCCGCTCTTCTCGGCCGCCTGAACCTCGGCGGTCAGCTCCTTGGCGGCGCCAGCGAAGTCGCCACTGAGGTATTGGCTCTGGATCAGCAAGGTTCGGATCGACCCGCTGGTGCCGCCTTCCTTGAAATAGCGTTGGCTCCACTGCATGGCCTTGCCATAGTCCTTGGCGCGGTAGTAGGCCCCGGCAATCGATTCGGCCATGCGCGCCTTGTCAGCCGCGGACACCTTGCCCGAGCCGCTCAGCGCCTCAAAGGACCGCGCCGCGGTGTCCACCTCGCCGGCACCGGACGCCGCGGCAATGCGCATGCGTTCGACCATGTAGCTCTCGTTGGCGGTCTTGCCGCCCACCGCATCGGCGTCACGCACCTTGGCAAGGGCTTCCTTGTACTTGCCCGCCTTGATCAATTCATTGGCCGATTGCAGCGACTTGCCGATCTCCGGCCGCACGGTCTCTTGTGCCTGCGCGGTGAACAGTGCAGCAGCAGAGGCGCAAGCCACGGCCAACTTGAGAAAAGCGTGTTTCATGCCGGAACCCCGCAGAACGCGCCCGGTTCAACGCCGAGCACAGGGCAAAGCGAAGCGCGCCCCATCAAGCCACGACCCACGCACGGGTTTCCCGGGCGTCGGGTTGGCGCCCCTTGGGGGCAGGAGCGCAGCGACTGGGGGGCCGTCATTTGACGAACTGTTCGTTGCCCACCATGCCCAGCTTGGTGACCCCGAGTCGCTGGGCCGAGGCCAGCACCATCGCCACCGATTTGTACTCCACCAGCTTGTTCGGCCGGATGTGCACTTCGGGCTGGTCCGGCTGGGCGGCGGCCTGACTCAGGCGAGATTCCAAGGTGGCCCGGTCGGGCAGCGCCTCGCCGTTCCACAGCACCGTGCCATCGAAGTCGATGTCCACGGTCACTACCACCGGTTCCTTGGTGGGCGGCGGCGGCGTGCCCGCCGGCATGTTCAGGTTGACGGTGTGGAGTTGAATCGGGATGGTGATGATGAGCATGATGATGAGCACCAGCATCACGGCGATCAAGGGCGTGGTGTTGATGTCCATCATCACCTCGGGTTCGCTCGAGCTGGAGCCCGAGCCGATGTTCATGGCCATGGTCTTGTCCTCAAGCTTTTGGAGGTGGTTCGGTCACGAAGCTGATCTTGGCGATCGCCGCGCGCTGGCAGGCAAACACGACCCGGCCGACGGATTCGTAGCGGCTCTTCTCGTCGCCGCGAATGTGAATCTCGGGCTGCGGCGTCAGCACCGCGATCTTCTTCAGGCGCTGAAACAAGGCCTCGTTGTCGGCCACGGCCTGGCCGTTCCAGAACACGTCGCCGTCCTTGTTGACCGAGATTTCGATGTTCTCGGGCTTGGTCTGGCGCGCGATGTTGGTTTCCTTCGGCAGGTTCATCGCAATCGTCTGCGTCACCACGGGAATGGTGATCAGGAAAATGATCAACAGCACCAGCATCACGTCCACCAGCGGGGTGGTGTTGATGGTGGAGACGACTTCGTCCTCGTCTGCGCTTGAGCCTAGGTTCATTGCCATGCGGGTCTCTCCTGGGCTCGGTTGCTCAACGGTGGCTCTTGGCGCCCATCAACACGCCATGCAGTTCGGCGCTGAACCCGCGCACCGTGTCCATGGTGACCTTGTTGCGCCGCACCAGCCAGTTGTAGCCCAGCACCGCGGGCACGGCGACCGCCAGGCCGATGGCCGTCATGATGAGCGCCTCGCCCACCGGGCCGGCGACCTTGTCGATGCTGGCCTGGCCGGCAATGCCGATGGCGGTGAGCGCGTGGTAGATGCCCCAGACAGTGCCAAACAGGCCGACAAAAGGCGCCGTGGAGCCAACGGTGGCCAACACGGCCAGGCCGTCCTGCAGGCGCGACTGCACGTTGTCGACCGCACGCTGCACGTTCATCGTGACCCAGGTGTTGCGGTCGATGTTCTCGGTCAGCGAGCCCTCATGGTGCTCGCCGGCATTGACACCGGACTGGGCGATGAAGTGAAACGCGCTGCCAGCCTTCAACGTCTTGACGCCGTCGCTCAGGCTGGTTGACTTGAAGAAACTGCGCCCGGCGGCCTTGGCCTCGCCGCTGAGCTTGAAGCTCTCCCAGAGCTTGGTGATCAGGATGTACCAGCTGCCCATGCTCATGATCACCAGGATCATCAACGTGCCCCTGGCGACGAAATCACCTTGGCTCCACAGCGCGTTGAGGCCGTAGGGGTTGTCCACGACTTCCTTGCTGACGATGGCAGCCGCCGGCGCGGCGGGTGCAGCCACCGCGGCGGGCGCGGCAGGGGCGGCGGCAGG
>JANNDW010000481.1:0-5368 GCA_031378125.1 Methylibium sp.
GCGCACAGGCCCAGCACCGAGCCGATGCCGAAGGCCAGCAGGGTTTCGATCAGCGTGACGGCAAGGTGCTTGTAGATGTCTGCCTCGGTGACAAACCAGGCCCAGATGCGGCCGGCCACCTTCAGCGGCTCGCCGAAGAAGAAGGCGGCCTGGCGGTCGTTGTCGAACATCAGCAGCGGCAGCAGGCCGGGTTGGGTCATGGTGTGCCAGAACGCGAACACGGCCACCAGCAAACCCACCTGCCAGAGGCGCAGGTTGCGGGGGTTGGGTTTGAGGTGTTGCCACATGCTCATGCGCACCCGTCTCACGACGCCGCTACGCCGCTTGCAAGCCGATCCTGGTCGCCGCCGTCGAAGTAGCGCTTGTCGAGCGTGCCCTTCCAGGCCGTGTCGAACACCAGGTCGCACACCAGGCGTTCGCGTCCGCCTTCGAGCACCAACTCACCCGCCGACGCAAAGCGCTCGTCACGAAACGCTCTGCTCAAGCGCGCCAGCAGAACCTGCTTGTATTCGGTGTCCGGGCCCTGCAGGTGCAGCCCCTTGGTCTCCAGCAGAACCATGCATGTCTCGCCAGCACCGGTGACATGCGCGAACACGAAATCGGGATAGATCTTGTGGCGCTGCCACCCCTGCAAGCCGTATTGCGTCTTCGCCACGTTGCGGTGCCACCAACGCAGCGCTGCCTTCTCGTCTATGTACACAGCAACGGCTGCTTCCAGCTCGTTCATGTCGGGGGTTCGCAGCGCAGGCTCCAGCAAGCTCTTTTGCGCCACTTGTGCATCGCCGCGGATCAAGTGCTGCGGCTTGCCTGACAGTTGCAGCGTCATCTCTTCGGGCAGTTCATAGTCTGTCGCATCGGCCCGCAGGCAAAACTCGATGTTGCCCGCGGCCACCAGCTGCTCGAATTCACCTTGCGCCAGCCGGTCGCGCTCGGCCTCGAGGTCGGCTCGCAAGCATTCAATCAACGAGTCGCTGGAAGCCGCCAGCAGGCTCTCGCTGTAGCCCGTGGCCAACAGGCGATGCACTACCGCTTCGACCCAGGCCCACACCTGCCATGCGTTGGGCGCCAGGTCGATCAACGAACGCACAATGCGCGTGCGGTCCAGCCGAGCATCGGCAACGGCATCGCGCGCTGTTGAACGCAGGCCATCGTGATCCAGAAGCTCCAGCCCCACATCGAAGCGCTGGCCGCGTGACGCGTCGGCATTCGGCGCCCAATCGCGCGCCAGCGCGTCGGAGTTCAGCAGGTGCCAAGTCACTCTGCCCAGCACGTCGCTGTCGTACACCAACTCCCGGCGTTTCTGACCCGGCGCGGCCCATGTCACTTTGGGCAAGAACAGCCTCAGTTTGACCAACGCCGCGCGGCGGCGCAGTGTGATGGGCTGCAAGTCGGCAGGCATGTCCGGCCCGCCGCTCACGCTCACCGCCAAGTCCCCCATGCCCTCGGTTTCCAGCGACTTCTTGATGCCGCGCACCACCTGCGCCGTGTTGGCGTCAAAACACAGCACATAGCACGCGTCCAGCGCCGCCCGCCCGGTCTTGGTCACCTGCGGCTGCCGCAGGATGCGGCCCACCAACTGCGTCATCGCTGCCGGGTTGCGCCCAGCTGCCAGCGCGCACAGCACATAGGCAAACGGGCAATCCCAGCCCTCTTGAAGCGCCTGCTTGGTGATGATGGCGCGCACTTCACAGGCCGGCGACAGCAGGTCGATGTTCTCGGGCTGCTTCAGGTCGTCCTTGTCGGCCGTCTTGATGGCGATCTGCCGTTCGGTCAACCCGAGCTGCAGCAGATGCGCTTTCGCATCTTCCGAATGGATGAACCCGGCGTCGCGCATGTCCGCACCAGTGCGCTCTACCTGCACCAGCAGAATGGGACGGAGGTAGCGCGCTGTTTCCGCCTGCATCACCTGTGCTTCATGCTGCAGCGCATCGAGTTGCTGAACGGCCGCGCCCAGGCAACTCTGCCAGTCGTGCCAGCCCTGCACATTGACCTTGATCGGCAGCTTGATCATCTCGGCCTCGTCCAGGTCGGTACCGCGCACGTCCACCAGAATGTTCGAGCCACTGCCCTTGGCCGAGCTCACCCGCGGTGTCGCCGAAAGCTCCAGCATGAAGCAAGGGTTGAAGCCGTCCAGCGTGCGCAAGGCGTTCTCGGTGTAGGCGTGGTGGCCTTCGTCGATAACCACCATCGGCCGGACCAACCGCATCACATTGCCCAACGAACTTTTGACGATGGAGCCCTTTTGCGCCCGCGCCTCTTCGGCGCTGCCGCCCCAGGCGGAATACGCGTCCAGGTTGGGCACCTGTCGCAACAGGTGCCAGTGCGCCTCGACGTCGTCTTCACGCGGCAAAAAGCCCAGCACGTTGCCCCGGTCGCGGAAGAAGCGCAGCGTCTCCTTGCTCTGCCGTGCCGCCGATTGCAGCATCAGCACCATTACGCACAAGTGCGAGTCGAGGTCCAGCTTGGACAGCGGCGAGTTCTTTTCGAGCAACTTCACTCGGCCCGCACCAGCCACGTTCAAGATTTGTCGGTACGGATGATCGCGATCACCCAGCGCCTTCATCGTCTGGCGATAGATCGCCTCGTTGGGCACCACCCACAGCACCAGTCCCGCATGGCGCCCCAAGTAACTGCCGAACACCCGCGCCACGGCAGACGCCGCCAGCAGCGTCTTGCCGCCGCCCGTCGGCACCTTCAGGCACACATTGGGGATGGGCCGGCTCGCGCCGTCGAAGCGGCTGGAATGTGGCTGCTGCGAGAACGCTGCCGGCAATTGGCCGGCTGCCTTCAAACCGCTCCATGTCTTCTTGGGGAAGTCGGCCACATCGCGCGCAACGTCCTCCATGCCTTCCATCGCGCGCAGCGCCTGCACCGCTGCGGTGGCCTGGGTCGCGTGCTTCTTCAGTTCGTCCACATACCGGCCCAACTGGCCGAGCACCTCGGACTGAAAGCGCTTCAGCGTCGTTCCACCCAAGGCCGGTACGTCGGCCGCGTGTCGGCGTGGCTCCCAGAAAAGCCTGCGATCTCGTTCGATCTCCTCACCGAAAGTGTCCTTCGGCACCCTTTGCCAATGCACTGCGTCGACCTTGTACAGCGTCGGCAGGTTTTCGATGGACTGCAGCAACCGGCTCCACTGCCCGTCAGTCAATTCCGGAGCATCGACCGCCAAGTCGATGTCTGAATTGTCGCGAGCATTGCCCCGCGCGCGCGAGCCGAAAATCCAAACGTGGTTGATGTCCGGCATGCCGTCGAAGAGCCGACGCAACCCGGTCAGCGTCGACGGCGAAATGCCGAAGGACGTGGGGTCGTCTGTCATTCGGCCGCTCTGGCCCTGAGCGTGGCCAGCAGATCGCTGAATCGGTGCACCGCCACGGCGCGTACAAACGCTGCCACTTGAATGGCGATGTCTTCGCGGTAGGTGTGCGAGGTCAGGTTTCGGTTGCGGCGGATGTCTCCCCAAGCCTGCTCGTCCGTCACCAGTTGGTTGCGAAAGGCAGCCGGCAAGACGGCAAAGGCTTCCTCGTTCACCGCCACATCGCGAGCGCGCAGCCAACGGTAGGCTGCCCTCCACGCCATCTCAAACGTGAACTCGAAGCGCTGGATCAGGCCATCCCGGACGATGGTGGACTCATCCATTGCCAGTGCTTCCTGCAATCGAGCCAACGCTTTCTCGAAAAGCTCCAGCGCCAGTTCGAACCTGCGATTTGTCTGCTCTTCGCTCATGGCTCAAGCCTCCCGGTACAACGCAAACGGCAGTGGCGCATAGCTGACGCCGTGATCAAGCAACTGCCGATTGCTCAGGTACTTGGCCGGAGCGAACACCAAGTGTCCCTTGCCATCGGCGCGGGCCGCGCTCCAACTGTGCAGCATCTTCGCCAGGGTCAGCGTCAGCGCCGCGTCGGGCGATTTCAAGAAGGCCAGGTCGGGCCGGTACAGCAGCCACACATGCCTTTCCTTGGCTTCGCCCAGGTACCACGGCGCCGCGTCCTTGGGCATAGTCGGCAGGCTGCCGCCGGTGGCGGTGTAGAACAGCCATGCACCCAGCGCATCGAAGGTCGGCAGGCGCTCCCCCGAGAGCAGCTTTTCCAGTTCCACCGGCTTGCCCAACGTGCAGTAGGTGAACTCCCCGCCCAGGCCTTCGGCGCGTTCGGAAATGCGCTTTTCGCCCTCCACCCGCAGCACACCGTCATCGAGCTTCACGTTGATCTTGTCGAAGCGTTTGGGCCGTGCGCTGCCCTGGTCGGCCAGGTCGCCCTCGGCAAAGCCTTCGCGGCCCTTGATGGCATCGACCTTCTTCAGCCAGTCGTCCGCCTTTTTGAACTGCGTCCAGGTGATCTTCTCTTCGAGCAGCGTTTCGCGTTGGTTGCCCGCCCAGGCATAGCCCTTGATGGCGCGGCGCACACGCTCGGCGGTGAGCGTGTCGGCATAGGGTTCTCCTTCGACGAGGATGAACTTGCGCGTGCCGTTGTCTTTGGCGTTGGCCTTCAGCACAGCGTGGGCGGTGGTGCCGGAGCCGGCGAAGGAGTCGAGGATGACTGCATCCGCTTCCGCTCCAATGGCCAAGACTCGCTCAACCAATTGGGTGGGCTTGGGCGTGACAAAGATGTCGTGCTCCGTGCCGCTGGTGAGAATGTTTAGCAGCTCGGTCTTCGCATTGCGTGTGCTGCCGACAGCCTGCCAGTTCCAAATGGTCTGCGCAACCACACCGTCTTTCACTTCACTAAGAAAGCGCTTGATGTTGGGCGCTGCACTTCCATCCACACCCCACCAGATGCGATTGTCCGCATCCATCTCGTCAAAGCGCTCTTTGCTGATGCGCCAGTACTTGCCCTTGGGTGGTCCATCAATGACGCGCCCCTGCGGTGTGGTGATTGGGTAGAGACCTTTCGAATACTCATTTCGCGCATCAAGGTCGCTGAGCAACCAAGGACCCCGAGGGTCGTTGTCTGGGTTCTGGTATCTGGCGAGCATGCCTTCGGTTCGGGGCAACAGACTGGAAATCCAACTGTCGGCGGCCTTCGCATATACCAGCAAATAGTCGTGATCGACGCTGAAGTGTTCCGCCGTGTTCTTCGGGCTGTCCATCTTGTGCCAAATGCACGTCGCGATGAAATTCCCTTCACCGAATATTTCATCCAGCACCATCCGCGCCCGATGCACCTCGTTGTCATCCAGCGTGATCCAGATCGACCCGCGCTCGCTCAACAATTCCCGCAACAACACCAGCCGCGGCCACATCATGCACAGCCACTTGTCATGCCGCAGCATGTCTTCGGCATCCACCGGGTTGGTGCTTAACCACTCTTTCATGATCGGCGAGTTCACGCCGTCGCTGTAGCACCACCCTTCATTGCCGGTGTTGTAGGGC
>JANNDW010000083.1:0-13624 GCA_031378125.1 Methylibium sp.
GTGGACCCGTCAAAGCTCGAAGGTGTGTTCAAGAAGACGCCGGACCGCGACGAGTTCGGCGCCGACATCAAGGAAGCGCTGATCGTCGAGTTGTACTCGCGATAAGCAAAAGTGAAGTAGCGGGGTGACGGCTTTCGCCGCACCCCTTCTCGGCTTTCAGGATTGCTCCGTGTGCCGGCGACGGAGCAGTCGACTATCCCGCCCGGCGATGTCCATCAGCCTTATCGGCGTAACGAGCCGAGGGTATTGAGAGGAACAGGACTCAATGCAAACCAATCTGCTGAAACCCAAAGCCATTCACGTGGAGCCGCTCGGCGGCCACCGTGCCAAGGTCACGCTCGAGCCTTTCGAGCGCGGCTACGGCCACACCCTGGGCAACGCGCTGCGGCGCGTTCTGCTGTCGTCCATGGTCGGTTATGCGCCGACCGAGGTGACGATCGCCGGTGTGCTGCACGAGTACTCGACGGTCGACGGGGTTCAGGAAGACGTGGTTCACATCATGCTCAACCTCAAGGGCGTGGTGTTCCGCCTGCACAACCGCGATGAAGTGACCTTGGTGCTGCGCAAGGAAGGCGAAGGCCCGGTCACGGCCGGCGACATCCAGACCCCGCACGACGTGGAGATCATCAACCCCGAGCACGTGATCTCGCACCTGTCTCAAGGCGGCAAGCTGGACATGCAGATCAAGGTCGAAAAGGGCCGCGGCTACGTGCCCGGCACGATGCGCCGCTATGGCGACGAGCCGACCAAGTCGATCGGCCGCATTTTGCTGGACGCTTCGTTCTCGCCGGTGGCGCGCGTCAGCTACACCGTTGAAAGCGCACGCGTTGAGCAGCGCACCGACCTGGACAAGCTGGTGATGGAGATTGTCACCAACGGCGCGGTTACGCCGGAAGAAGCGATTCGCTCGTCCGCGAAGATTTTGGTGGAACAGCTGGCGGTGTTCGCCCAGCTCGAAGGCAGCGAGATCGCCGCGTTCAACGAGCCGCAACAGCGCAGCACGCAGTTCGATCCGATCCTGCTGCGCCCGGTCGACGAGTTGGAGCTGACCGTGCGGTCGGCCAACTGCCTGAAGGCCGAGAACATCTACTACATCGGCGACCTGATCCAGCGCACCGAAACCGAGTTGCTCAAGACCCCGAACCTGGGTCGCAAGTCGCTCAACGAAATCAAGGAAGTGTTGGCCTCGCGCGGGCTCACGCTGGGCGGGCGGCTGGAGAACTGGCCTCCGCAAGGACTCGACAAGCGGTAACGCTTCGCCAACAGAAAAGACGGCCTGAAGGCCGTCAAAGGTCGACGACCGCATGTGCGGTCGATCAACAAGGCCGCCGAGTCGGCGGCCCGGTGCACCCGGCAGTACCTGATACGGCTGCCGGCATTCAAAGTAAGACAGAAAGGACCCGCACCATGCGTCACCGCCACGGACTTCGCAAACTCAACCGTACCTCCGAGCACCGGCTCGCGATGCTGCGCAACATGTGCAACTCGCTGCTCACGCACGAGGCCATCAAGACCACCGTGCCCAAGGCCAAGGAGCTGCGGCGGGTGGTCGAGCCGCTGATCACGTTGGCCAAGGAAGCCACACTGGCGCATCGCCGGCTGGCGTTCGACCGCACCCGGGACCGCGATGTGGTCGCCAAGCTTTTCAATGAACTGGGCCCGCGCTACAAAGAGCGTCCGGGCGGCTACACGCGCATCCTGAAGATGGGCTTCCGCGTCGGCGACAACGCGCCGATGGCTTTTGTCGAATTGGTGGACCGGCCGGAGCCCGCCGCCGCCGATGCTGCTGCCGACAAAGCGGAGTAAGGCTCGCTGAGGGCGAGCCGCCCGGCCCTTGGCACACTGCCGGTCATGGTCGGACCGTTGCTTCGTATTTCCGAGCTGCACAAGAAGTTCGGCGCCAATGCGGTCGTCAACGACCTTTCGCTGGAGATCGCAGCCGGCGAGTGCCTCGGGGTGATCGGCCCCAACGGTGCCGGCAAGACCACCACCATCCGCATGTGCCTGGGGTTGACGGCGCCCGACTCTGGCCACATCGAAGCGTTCGGCCTGCCCATCCCGGCGCAAGTGCGTGAGGCCAAAAAGCGCATCGGCGTCGTGACCCAGTTCGACAGCCTGGACCCGGACTTCACCTGTGCCGAGAATCTGCGGGTGTACGGCCGCTATTTCGGGCTCCCCCGGGCTGTCATCGAACAGCGCATCCCGAAGTTGCTTGAATTCGCGGCCCTGCAGGCCAAGGCGAATGTGAAACCCAGCGAGCTGTCGGGCGGCATGAAGCGCAGGCTGAGCCTGGGCCGCGCGCTCATCAATGACCCCGACCTGCTGCTTCTTGACGAGCCGACGACGGGGTTGGATCCACAAGCCCGTCATCTGATGTGGGAAAGGCTCAAGGCGTTGCTGCAGCAGGGCAAGGCGATCCTGCTGACCACGCACTTCATGGACGAGGCCGAGCGCCTGTGCGACCGCCTGCTGGTGCTGGACCATGGCCGCGCAATCGCCGAAGGCACACCGCGCGGCCTGATTGACAAGCATCTCGAAAGCGACGTGATCGAGGTCTATGGCGACGGCGCCGCCGGCACCGCGCGCGACCATGCGGCGCTGGCCGAGCGGGTCGAGATCAGTGGTGAGACGGTGTTCTTCTACCTGCGCAACCCCGCGCCGCTGCTCGCCGCCCTGGGCCACCACCACAGTGTTCGGTACCTGCACCGGCCCGCCAATCTCGAAGACCTGTTCCTGAAGATGACGGGCCGTCAGATTCGCGACGATGCCTGAGACCAGCTCGATGCTGCCCGCACCATGTTGAGCTCTTTCTACGCGCCGCCAAAGATCACGGCCAGTTTCTGGCCGGTGCTGATTCGCAACCTGCTGGTGTGGAAGAAGCTCGCCGTGCCCAGCATCGTGGGCAACATCGCCGAGCCGCTGATCACGCTGATCGCCTTTGGCTACGGCATCGGTTCTCTGGTGGGCCGGATCGACGGCCGGCCCTACATCGAGTACCTCGCCTCGGGCAGCGTCGTGGCCAGCGCCGCACTGGCCGCCACCTTCGAAGCCTTGTATTCAGCCTATTCGCGCATGCAGGTGCAAAAAACCTGGGACAGCATCATGAACGCGCCCGTCGGATTGGATGACATTGTCTTCGCCGAGATGCTGTGGGCGGCGTGCAAGTCGCTGTTCTCGGTCACCACCATCTTGCTGGTCATCTTTGCGCTGGGCATCAGCCGCGCGCCCACATTGCTGTTGGCGCTGCCGGTGCTGGGCCTGGTCGGCGTCACGTTCGCGTCGATCGCGCTGGTCTTCAACGCGCTGGCAAAGGGCTACGACTTCTTCACCTACTACTTCACCCTGGTCATCACGCCGATGACGTTTCTCTCCGGGGTCTACTTCCCCATCGAGCAGCTGCCCGGCTGGTTGCAGGTGGTGGCCGAATTGCTGCCGCTCAAGGCGGGCGTGGAGTTGGTGCGCCCGCTGGTGTTGGGCACGCTGCCCGTCGAGGCGCTGCGCCCACTGGGGGTTTTGCTCGCCTATGCCGTGGGTGGCTACTGCCTGGCGCTGGTGCTCACTCGGCGGCGCTTTTTCGGGTGATCGGATGCCCCTCCCCGGGGCTGCTCACTTCTGCCGCGACCCACCCTTCCGGCGCGCAAGCGCTGTTTGGTCTGATATACTTTGACGCTCAGTCGCGAGGTGGAGCAGTCTGGTAGCTCGTTGGGCTCATAACCCAAAGGTCGTAGGTTCAAATCCTGCCCTCGCAACCAAAATTCAAGCGGCCGGATATCGAAGCAAAACGCCGAAGCAAAACGCCGAAGCAAAGCGCCAACCTCCCGGTTGGCGTTTTGCTTGGTGCGATCAGCTCTGGATGTAGCTCTGAAGCTGCGCGATCGTCGCTTCGTGGTCGGCGATCATGTCGTCCATCAGGTCGCGGATCGAGATCATGCCCAGCACCGTGTTGCCCTCGACAACCGGCAGGTGGCGGATCTTCTTCTGGCTCATCAGCGCCATGCAGGCGCGTGTGCGAGTCGTCGGGGCGACGGTGAGCACATTGCGGGTCATGATCTCTGCGACCTGCGTGTCCTTCGAGCTCTTGCCCTGCAGAGCAATCTTGCGGGTGTAGTCGCGCTCGGAGACGATGCCGACCAGCGTGTCGCCCTCCATCACGACCAGCGCGCCCACCTCGTAGTCGGCCAGCAGGCGCAACGCATTGAACACGTTTTCGCTGGGCGCGATGCGCCTCACGGTCGCGGGGTGTGTCCTGAGCAGTTCCGAAACAGGTTTCATGATGCCTCCAGATGACTGCGGACCGCCGCCTCGGTCTGACCCAGGCCGGGTGGTCAGCCGCGTTGATTTTGCCAGCAAGGCCCATGCCGGAGTTGTCTCATTCGAGCGGCCGCGAAGACGGGCTCCGCCGTCGTGGCGCTTGGCGCCCCGGCGCGCTCAGCCGGCCGAAGGCGACGTGCCGGCTTGCCACTGGGCGATGAGTTGGGCTTCGCGCTGCCGATCGAGTCTGCCTTTGCGCCTTTTGTCATCGGGCCCCGGCCAGGCTTTGTCCATCACCGCAGCCGGCGTGTCGCGCAACGGCCTCGTTTTGAGGCCATGCGCGTCGGCGCGTTGCAGGCTCAACCGCATGAAGCCGGTCAGGCCAGCATCGCTGGACGGCAGCCACAGCGGCAACTTGCTCCAGGGCTGCGCGCCTTGATCAACCCGGTCAGCACCTCCACACCGGCAGGCCACCTTGAGCACACCCGTCTGAAGCACTGCGGGGCCGACAAGTGCACCCGCGTCGCCAGTTCGGCTGGCGCCGCCGCTGGTCATCACCCGCGCGCAGATCGACGCCGCGGTGGCGGCTCTGGGCCGTGTTCTGCAGACGCGCAAGCCCCAGACTCGTCGTGAATGCGCACAGGCGCTGGCGGTCTGACAAGGCCCGCGGTCGACGGGGCGGGCACACAAGGCAGCGATCGCCGGCGCGCGATGCGGCGCGTGGGCAATCGCAGCCGAGAATCGCAGGGCAGCTCGAAACTCGAAAACGCCCCGCATGACCGAACACCTGATCCCGACACCGGCCCTGCAACAGTGGGTCGTCGACCTGTGGCTGGCCGCAGGCTCCAGCGCCGAAGAAGCCCGGCTCACCGCCGAACACCTGGTCGGCGCCAACCTGGCGGGTCACGATTCGCATGGCGTGGGCATGCTGCCGCGCTACGTCAACTCGTGGTTGGCCGATGAGCTGCAATTGAACCAGCATGTGGCCACGGTGCAGGAAAGCGCCAGCATGTTGACGCTCGATGGCTGCCACGGCATGGGCCCGGTGATGGCCTTCGAAGCGATGAATCGCGCGATCGCCACCGCACGCCGGCACGGTGTGTGCGTGATGGGCCTGAAACACTCGCACCACATCGGGCGGGTCGGCCACTGGGCCGAGCAGGCGGTGGCTGCGGGCATGGTGTCGGTGCACTTCGTCAACGCCGTCAGCAAGCCCATCGTCGCACCGCACGGCGGCCGGCAGGGCCGCTTCGTCACCAACCCGTTCACGGTGGGAATCCCGGTGCAGGGGCGGCCGCCGCTGTTGCTGGACTTCGCCACCAGCGCCATCGCGATGGGCAAGGTTCGCGTGGCCTACAACCGGCGTGTTTTGGTGCCGCCCGGCGCCTTGCTCGATGCCCAGGGCCAGCCCACCGACGACCCCGGTGTGATGTTTCCCGGCACGGGTGAACCCGGCGGCGCCCTGCTGCCGTTTGGCGGCCACAAAGGCTACGCGCTGGCGATGGTGTGCGAGTTGCTCGGCGCGGCGCTGACCGGTGGCGACACCACGCGCCCGGCCACCACCACCATGAAACATGCGGTCTGGAACAACATGCTCGCGCTGGTGTTCGACCCACAACGCCTGAACACCGCGGAGTTGTTCAGCGCCGAGATAAACGCCTTCGTCGAGTGGGTGCAATCGTCGGCATTGCGGCCGGGCGCCGACGCCATTCAAATGCCCGGCGACCCGGAACGCGCCAGCAGGCTCGCGCGCGCCGAGTTCATCCCGATCGATGGCCACACGCTGGCCGAGCTGGATCAGGCCGCGGCGGCCGTGGCACAGGCGCGTGGGTGCGCCTGCAGTCCGCTGTCGGTGTTGGCGGCGCTGCGCTGACGCGTGGTCTGATCGCTTGCCGCTTGAAGCTTGCCCGGCGCGCCGCCGGGTTGCGGTGGTTGTGCGTCAATGCGCCCTCTCACTTGCCGTGCGTCCCGACCCGCTTTTCTTGTCGGGCGGCTGCCGCGCTGCCCATGCCGGGGCCAGCGCGGCAAAGCTTGCGACGCGGAACCGGGGCTCGAACTCCATGTCGAAGTCGCGCGCCGTCAGTGTGCCGATCATGTTGACCACTTGCAGGGGCAGCTCGACGCGCTGGGCTTGTCGCCACACCGGCAGGCCGACGATGCAAAACACGCGAACGCGGGTTTCGCTCGGCTGCGCAAAAGCCTGACCGCCCTTGCCGTTCGGGTGCCCACGCACCAGCCCGCGGCGGCGCAGCTCGACGCTGAAAGGCCCCAGGCTTGTGCTGCGGACCGGCTCGTGGTTCGTTACCGACAAGCGCCGGGCCAGCCCGCCGATCAGCGCGAGGACACTGCAAACAATCAGGGTGATGGTGATGACCACGGCGACCTCGCACTCAAGCGCTGCCAGTGGACACCCGTTCGGCCTGCCGCATTCGTATTCAAAGACAACAGTTGCGTCCGAACTGTGCGCAGCGCTGGCGGATGCGCCCGGCTCCCGCTCCCGCGGACCCGCCGCGCCGGATCACCCCGCCAGCGACGAAGCGCAGTTCGAGCAGAACTTCGCCAGCGGCGCCGCCTCGGTGCCGCAGCGGGTGCAAAAACGTTGGGACGCCGCGCCCACCGGCACCGCGCCGCTCGCGCCCAGGGCCACCGCGGTCTGCAACTCACGCTGCAATTGCGCCGCCGACAGGCCGTCCGCCGCCGGCAACATGGCCCGTTCGCCCGCGTTCAACGCCGCCATGCGGGCCTGGTCCTCGGCGCTCATCGGCGCCACCAGCACGCTTTGGCTCTGCGCAAACCGCATCAGGTGCTCGCTCAGCGCCTTGGCTTCCTTCTCGGTGGAAAACATCGCCGTCACCTGGCGGGCATCGTCCTTGCCGAACACCACCGACTCGATGCGCGCGCGCCACACGCGCAAGGTCATCGCCTCGGTGCGCACCACGTCGTTCTGGGTGTTCACGCGGCTGCTGAAATTGTTGCCGGTGCCGATGCGCGAGGTCTGGTAGCTGCCCACCATTTCCACCCAGGTCAGCACCGACTCGAAGTTGAAGCGCCCCCACAAACGCCCCGAGGCCTGGAAGCAAAACGCCGCCACCAAGGCCAGGATGGCCGAGGTGCCCAGCAGCGAAATGCGGTTGTCCTTCCAGCCGGCCGAGGCGTCGAAGTGGTTCACGAAATACAGCGACATCCCGACCGCGAATGTCACCAGCGCGGTGCCGAACAGATCCAGCAGCAGCAGCGCCCGGTGGCGTGGCTCGGCCAGCGCCGCGCTGAACGTGGGCGCCTTGGTGCCAGGCACCGGGAGCGGCTGGCTTTCTTCGAACAACTCGCCGGCAAAGCTGCCGCTGGGCGTGGCGGCCGACGTGACGGGATCGATGCGCGCATAGCGCCGGTTCGGAATGCGCTCGGTCCAGCCGGCCTGCAGGTGGCGGTCCAGCTCGTCCATCAGGCCGGCCGGCGGCGCGTTCATCGACAAGCGGCCCTGCTCCACGCTGGCGCGCGTTTGCGGCGCGCTGTCCACCTGCGCCAGCACCGCCAGCATGGCGAGCGCGCAGGCCACCAGCGCGGTGCCGAGCATCACGTAGGTCTGCACATTGAGCGAGAAGCCGCCGAGCTGGGGCAGCTTTGACCCCAGCAAGCCCAACCCAACAGGCGCCAGGATGGCGGCCGCAATCAGCCCGATCAACGAGGCCGCCGTGAGCCGCGCGCGGGCCTGCGTCAACACCGGCTTGAGCAGAAAGAAAATGCCAAACGCAAAGTACAGGATGGCGATCCACGGCCGCGTGGCCTCGTTGCCGAACACCAGCGAGCTGAACACGAAGCTCAGCAGCGTGGCCGCGATCGCCGCCAGGTTGAACATGTTGCGCTGGGCCAGAAACTGCACCTCCATCGGTGCGGTGATGAGCCGCGGCGCCCAGTGGTACAGCAGGCCTTCGATGGCGCCCTTGGGTTCGGGGTAGGTCAGGCCGCCCTGGCGCAGCATGTCCTTCACATTCTCTGCCACCGCCGAGCCGCCGGTCGCACCCACCGCCACTTCCGGTGCCAGCGAAGCGGGCCGGCCCCGGCCGAAGAAAAAGCGCAAACGGCGCGCGGCCGTGGCGGCACAGGCGATGCCGGCGGCCAGCATCAACAGCCCGGTAAGCAAAGGCGCGGCGGCGAGTTGCATCGCATGGTCCTGCATCGCGCTGCGGGCCCAGAACAGGCTGATGATGCCCGCGATGACCAGCACCGCGCTGCACAACCACAGCAGTCGGTTCTGCAGCTGGTAGGGGTTGGGCAGTTCGAGCAGCTTGGACTCGGAGCTGTAGTCGTAGGACATTTTTGCCTGCGAGTTGCGTTGAGAGGGGGCAGTCTAGCCCGTGCTTCCGGCCGGAACCACGCCCACGCCGCTGGCCAATGCGGCGTCATGCAGCGGTGCGTCCAGGGTGGCAATCGGCAATTGCAGACGCAACGCAAGCTCCAGATACACCGCGTCGTAGGTGCTCAGGCCGAAACGCAATGCCAGTGTCAACACCTCACTGGGCGGCACGGCGCGGCGGTCCACATCGATGGGCAAGGAAACGATCTGTGCAATCACCGCCTGCGCGGCTTGCGCCGTCATGGCCTTGCGCAAGCAGGCGGTACGCAACACGTTGCTGAACTCAAGTTCCCAGAGCGCAGGCACCACGGCGCGATCGTCCTGCAATCGAACCGCGATCGCTTCACTGTAGGGCGTGGCCTGGTTGCGAATGAACCAACCGCTGACGATCGAGTTGTCGAGCACGAACGGCATGGCGCCCGCGCCTTCAGTCGCGGCCTTCGGCAATGATGTCTTTCAACTTGCCTTTCAGCACGATGCCGTCACGCAGTGCCTTCAGCCGCTCGAAGGTGGCCGCAACCTGCTGCCGCTGGCTGGATGCCGCTCGTTTGGACGCCACCGCCGACACCAAGCGCGCGACCGCCACGCCACGCCGGGTGATCGTGATCTGCTCGCCCCGCTCCACCTCGAGAAGAAGTTCCGACAGGCGCGTCTTGGCTTCGTAGACAGCGATCTCTTTCATGGTCATCCCATCTATCAATCTGGTTAACCATAGTGTAGACCGGGTCCGGCGGATGCAGCAAGCGCACAACAGCACAACACCGGCGCAGGTGTCCCGGACCCATGCGAATGCGCCCAGGCGCTTTTTCGGGTGAGGGTTTCTGGAGCGAGCGAGAATCACGGCCACCCCTCAACTCCCGCGCAGGCGCACCCCGACGATGCCCGCTCGTACGCTCCGCAGACCGCCATCGAAGGCAAAGGCCGCCAAGTCCGCCCTGCCCACTGAGCCGCGCCTGTCGCGCACGCGCCGCCCGCCGGAGCTTGAGGTCGCCGACTGGCAGACCGCACTGCGCCGCCAGTTCGGCCGCGAGCAGGTCTTCGGCCTGGAGAACCTGGGCGCCGAGCCGGTGTTCTCGGACTTTCGTGTGCACAACCCCGCCAGTGGCACGCGCTACCGCGTGGCGATTCGAGGCCGTGCGCTGGGGCAGAACTTCTGTACCTGCCCGGACTTCGCGACCAACGATCTGGGCACCTGCAAACACATCGAGTTCACGCTGGCCAAGCTCGAACGCCGGCGCGGCGGCAAGGCGGCGCTGGCGCGCGGCTTCCAGCCCGAGTACAGCCAAATATGGCTCGACTACGCGGGCGCGCGCCATGTGCGCTTGAGTGTGGGTGCGGGCTGCCCGCCGCCCTTGCTCGCGGAGGCCAGGGCCTTGTTCGATGCGGGAGCCGGTTGGGCGCTGCCCTGGGACCGGCTGGGCGGGCTGGAGCGCCTGCTCCAAGCCGCGCAGATCAGCGGCCACGAACTGCGTTGCCGCGACGACGTCTGGCAGTTCATCGCCCAGATCCGCGATGGCGAACGCCGCCACACGGCCTTGGCCGAGGCCTATCCCAAGGGTGAGAAGGACAAGGCGCTGGCCAAGCTCGTGAAGGTCAAGCTCTACCCCTACCAGGCCGAAGGCGCGCTGTTCGCCGCGCGCGCCGGCCGCGCGCTGATCGGCGACGAGATGGGCCTGGGCAAGACCGCCCAGGCGATCGCCGCGGCCGAACTGTTCGCGCGCCACTTCGGTGTGCGGCGCGTGCTGGTGGTGTGCCCGACCTCGCTCAAGCACCAATGGAAGAATGAATTCGCGCGCTTTGCCGAGCGCGACGTGCAGGTGATCCACGGCCTGCGCGCGCAGCGCCAGTTGCAATACCGCGAAGAGGCGTTCTGCAAGATCACCCACTACGAGACCTTGGCGCGCGACGCCGACCTGATCGCCGCCTGGGCCCCGGATCTCGTGATCGCCGACGAGGCGCAGCGCATCAATAACTGGAACACCATTGCCGCCCGCGCGCTCAAGCGCATCGCCAGCCCGTATGCCGTGGTGCTGACCGGCACGCCGCTGGAAAACCGGCTGGAAGAGTTGATCTCGATCGTGCAGTTCGTCGACCAGCACCGCCTGGGCCCGACCTGGCGCATGCTCGACGAACACCAGTTGCGCGACGATGCCGGCCGCGTGATCGGCTACCGCGCGCTCGACCGCATCAGCCAGACCCTGGCGCCGGTGATGCTGCGCCGGCGCAAGGCCGAGGTGCTGACGCAGTTGCCCGAGCGCGTGGACAACCGCATCTTCGTGCCGCTGACACCGCAGCAGCGTGTGCACCATGACGAGAACGGCGACATCGTCAATCGCATCGTCCGGCGCTGGCGCAAAACGGGCTACCTGTCCGACAGCGACCAGCGCCGCATGCAATGCGCCTTGCAGAACATGCGCATGGCCTGCAACAGCACCTGGCTACTCGACCACGAAACCGACCACGGCAACAAGGTCGACGAGTTGATGATGCTGCTCGACGAGCTGCTCGAAGACCCGACCGCCAAGGCCGTGGTCTTCAGCCAGTGGCTGGGCACGCATGAGTTGATCGTGCGCCGCCTGGCGAAGCGGGATGGGGCTGCCGGCCAGCGCCCCTGGGGCCATGTGCTGTTCAACGGCTCGGTGCCGGGCGACCAACGCGGCGCGCTGGTCGAGCGCTTTCACACCGACGCCGATTGCCGCCTCTTCCTCTCGACCGACGCCGGCGGCGTGGGCCTGAACCTGCAACACGCGGCGGCGGTGGTCGTCAACATGGACATGCCTTGGAACCCGGCGGTGCTGGAGCAGCGCATCGGCCGCGTGCACCGCATGGGCCAGTCGCGCGGCGTGCAGGTGGTCAACTTCGTTGGCCAGGGCAGCATCGAGGAGGGCATGCTCGCGGTGCTGGCGTTCAAGAAGTCGCTGTTCGCGGGCGTGCTCGACGGCGGCGAGAGCGAAGTCTTTCTGCAAGGCACGCGCTTGTCCAAGTTCATGGAGAGCGTCGAGCAAGTGTCCGGGGCGATGGGTGAGGCCGACGCGGATGTGGCGGCGGAGCCGCACGCGGCGCCCGGCGTCGTTGGCGCGGCATTCGATTCGGTGGATTTGCCGCAGGCGCAGGGCAATGGTTCGGTGACGGCCTCGGCTGAAGCCGGCGCGTTGGCCCGCGAGGCATTGGCAACCGATGCAATGCAAGTGCCTGCCGAAGTTGCAGCGCCAGGCGCCGAGCCGGCCGACCCGTGGGCCGCGCTGCTCGAAGCCGGAGCCGCGTTGTTCCAGGGGCTGGCGACGGCGCGCGCTTCGGGTGGCGCCGGGCCGGCTGCGCCCCCGATCACCATCGAACGCGACGCGGTCACCGGCCAGGCCAGCGTGCGGCTGCCGCTGCCCGATCCCGCCGTGCTGCAACGACTGGCGAAGGCGTTCGAGCCCTGGCTTCGATGATGTCGGCGGCGGCCGAGCCTGCCTGGGCCGTTGGACAGATTCTCAACTGAATTGCAGATTTGTCCGAGCAAGCCGCGGCGGTCGGGCAAGGCGACTTTGGCGCGCCTTGCCTTGCGGTGGCCCCGGCACGCAAACCGACATCAGACCCGCTCTACCACCAACGCAATGCCCTGCCCGACGCCGATGCACATCGTGCACAGCGCGTAGCGGCCCTTGATGCGATGCAGCTGGTTGACGGCCGTGGTCACGAGCCTGGCGCCGCTGGCGCCGAGCGGGTGGCCCAGCGCGATCGCGCCGCCGTTGGGGTTGACGCGCGGGTCGTCGTCTTGCAGGCCGAGGTCGCGCGTCACGGCCAGGCCTTGTGCGGCGAAGGCTTCGTTAAGTTCGATCACGTCCATCTGCGCGATCGTCAAGCCCGTGAGCGCCAGCACCTTGCGCGTGGCCGGTGCGGGGCCGAAGCCCATGATGCGCGGTGCCACGCCGGCTGTGGCCATGCCCAGCACAAGCGCGCGCGGCGTGAGGCCGTGCTTGGCGGCGCTGGCTTCGTTGGCCAGCAGCAGCGCACAGGCGCCGTCGTTGATGCCCGAGGCGTTGCCGGCCGTCACGCTGCCGTCGGGCCGCACCACGCCCTTGAGCTTGGCAAGCGCTTCCAGGCTGGTTTCGCGCGGGTGTTCGTCTTTGTTGACGACGACCGGATCGCCTTTCTTTTGCGCGATGGTGACCGGCGTGATCTCGCTGTCGAAGAAGCCGGACTTCTGCGCGGCAACAGCGTTCAGCTGGCTGCGCAGCGCCATGCGGTCCTGCGCTTCACGTTCGATGCTGAACTGAACCGCGACGTTCTCGGCCGTCTCGGGCATCGAGTCGACGCCGTGCATCTCCTTCATCAACTTGTTGACGAAGCGCCAGCCGATCGTCGTGTCGTAGACCGCGTTGGCGCGGCTGAACGCGGTGTCGGCTTTGGGCATCACGAAGGGCGCCCGGCTCATGCTCTCCACGCCGCCGGCAAGCATCAATTGCGCTTCGCCGCTCTTGATCGCGCGCGCCGCGCTGCCCACCGCGTCCATGCCCGACCCACACAGCCGGTTGATCGTGGCGCCGGGCAGCTCGATCGGCAGGCCCGCGAGCAGGCTCGCCATGTGCGCCACGTTTCGGTTGTCTTCGCCGGCCTGGTTGGCGCAGCCGAAGATCACGTCGGTCACGGCTTGCCAGTCGACCCGCGGGTTGCGCGCCATCAGGGCCTTGAGCGGAATGGCGCCCAGGTCGTCGGTGCGCACGCTCGAGAGCGCGCCGCCGTAACGGCCGAAGGGGGTGCGGATGGCGTCGACGATGAAGGCGTGGTTCATGGTGTATCCGGCAGTGAAGAGGTTCAGTGGATCAGCGGCACGCCGCTGAGTCGTTGCAGTTCTTCGAAGGCCAGGCCGTTGAAGATTTCAACCACCTTCAGGCCCACGGAGGTCACGTCGATCACCGCCAGATCGGTGTAGATGCGGCTCACGCAGCCGATGCCGGTGAGCGGGTAGGTGCAGACGCTGACGATCTTGCTCTCGCCGGCCTTGGCCAGGTGCTCCATCATCACATAGGTTTT
>JANNDW010000026.1:0-26246 GCA_031378125.1 Methylibium sp.
CTCTTGCCCGCGGACTCGACATCCCGGTCGAAGGAATACGCGTCCTTCATCGTGAACTCGCGCCCCCGCATCACGCCAAAGCGCGGGCGCCGCTCATCGCGGAACTTGGTCTGGATGTGATAAAAATTCTTCGGCAGCGCGCGGTAGCTGCGCAGCTCCTGGCGCGCGATGTCGGTGATGACCTCTTCGCTGGTGGGCTGGACCACGAAGTCGCGGTCGTGCCGGTCCTTCACGCGCAGCAACTCCGGCCCGTACTTCTGGAAGCGCCCCGACTCCTGCCAGAGCTCGGCCGGCTGCACCACCGGCATCAGCAACTCGACAGCGCCAGCGCGGTTCATCTCCTCCCGGATGATCGCCTCGACCTTGCGGATCACCCGCAATCCCATCGGCATGTAGGTGTAAATGCCCGCGCCCAACCGCTTGATGAGGCCGGCACGCATCATGAGCTTGTGGCTGGTGACTTCCGCGTCCGCTGGAGCTTCTTTGAGGGTGGAGATGAAGAACTGATTGGCTTTCATGGAGGGCGGGGGACGGCAGGTGCAGCGTCGGCAATGAGTGCGGGAAACCCAAGGGGTTGCTTCCCTTCATGCCGGTGCAATAATCAAATCAACGAATGAATCGAGGTTGATTATGCTCGACCGTGACGGGTTCAGACCCAACGTCGGCATCGTCCTGCTCAACCAGAGAAACCAGGTGTTCTGGGGCAAACGGATACGCACCCACTCCTGGCAGTTCCCGCAAGGGGGCATCAAATATGGCGAAACGCCCGAGCAGGCGATGTTCCGCGAACTCCACGAGGAAGTGGGACTCAGCCATGAGCATGTGCGCATCGTTGCGCGCACGCGCGACTGGCTGCGCTACGAAGTGCCAGACCACTTCATTCGCCGCGAGGCGCGCGGCCACTACCGCGGGCAAAAGCAAATCTGGTTCTTGTTGCAACTGATCGGCCACGATAGCGACATGAATCTGCGCGCGACCGACCACCCCGAATTCGATGCCTGGCGCTGGAACGAATACTGGATTCCACTCGAGGTGGTGATCGAGTTCAAGCGCGATGTGTACCAAATGGCGTTGACGGAGCTCGCGCGGTTCCTGCCTCGCGGGACGCACTACAACCGCTACTTGCGCTCCGGGATGCGCCCCCACCATCACGAGGATGGCAGCGACAGGAATCAGCATGAGCGCGAAGCAGGCCGCGCCGAGGAAGGGCCGGCCGGCGTCCCTGGTCAACCCAAAGAGCCGCTCGCCAAAGGGCCTTGACATGCGCTGGCGGCGCAACCCGTGGCCTGGGACTCAACCCAAGAAATGAGTCGGCGGCTTGGTCCGCCTGCCCCTTGCGGCAACCGGCGTTCATCGGCGCGCCTTGCACGCTCACGAGAGCACGAGGTTGTCCCTGTGAATCATCTCCGGCTCCCCGGTGAAGCCGAGCAGTTTCTCAAACTCGCGCGAAGCCTTTCGGGCAATCAAACGGGCCTCGCTGCTGCCATAGTTGGCCAGGCCCCGAGCCAGCTCAATGCCTTCGGGCGAAAGCACAGCGATGACATCGCCGCGGTGAAACTCGCCCCGCACCTCGGTGACACCGATCGGTAACAGGCTCTTCCCCTGCTCCCCGACCTTGGCCACTGCCCCGGCGTCAATGAACACCGCGCCGCGCAGTTGCAGGTGATCGGCCATCCATTGCTTGCGCGCGGCCAGCTTTTGTGTCGATGCGATCAACGCAGTCCCGATGGGCTCACCGGCTGCCAGCCGGATCAGCACATCGGGCTCTCGTCCCCAGGCAATCACCGTTGAGGCTCCGCTTCGGGCCGCGCGTTTGGCGGCCAGAATCTTGGTGAGCATCCCCCCGCGGCCGATCTTGCTGCCTGCGCCACCGGCCATGCGTTCGAGTTCCGGCGCACCCGCCTGCGCCTCGCAGACCAATCGCGCCTTCGAGTCTTTGCGCGGGTCTGCCGTATACAGACCTTTCTGATCGGTGAGGATCACCATGGCGTCGGCTTCGATCAGGTTGGCGACCAGCGCCCCCAAAGTGTCGTTGTCGCCGAACTTGATCTCGTCGTTCACCACGGTGTCGTTCTCATTGATCACCGGAATGACTTTCAGGCGCAGCAAGGTCAGAAGGGTTGAACGTGCATTCAGATAGCGCTCCCGATCCGCCAGATCCGCGTGGGTCAGCAGCACCTGGGCACTGCCCATGCCATGCTCGCGCAGTTGGGTCTCGTAGATGTGCGCCAGCCCCATCTGCCCGACGGCGGCAGCCGCCTGAAGTTCGTGAATCTCCTTGGGGCGAACGGTCCAGCCCAGCCGCTTCATGCCTTCGGCAATGGCGCCGCTGGACACCATGACCACCTCGCGGCCTTCACGCGCCAGCGCTGCCATCTGGCGGCACCAGTTGCCCACCGCCTTCGCGTCCACGCCTCGCCCCTCGTCCGTGACGAGGCTGGAGCCCACCTTGACGACGATTCGCCTGGCGTTCCTCAATGCGTCGTTCACGGCACCGCGCTCGAGTCAGCCTGGACAAAACGCGGGTCGGGATCCTCCGGCACCACATTCTTCAGTCCCGCGACATGCCGGTAGACGGCGCGGATCAGCGGCTCGCAGCCTTCGCGCGTGAGCGCGGAGATCTCGAACACCGGGCCCTTCCACTTGAAGCGCCGGACGAAGTCCTTGACACGCTTCTCGCGCTCTTCCGTGGGCACCATGTCCAGCTTGTTGAGTACCAGCCAGCGCGGTTTGTCGTGCAATGCCTGGTCGTATTTTTTCAGCTCGGCCACGATGGCCTTGGCCTGCGCGACCGGGTCCACCGAGTCATCGAACGGAGCGAAGTCGACCACATGCAACAACAAATGGGTGCGCTGCAGATGACGTAAAAAGAGGTGCCCCAGGCCCGCGCCCTCGGAAGCGCCCTCGATCAAGCCGGGAATATCGGCCACGACGAAGCTCTGCTCCGCAGCCACACGAACCACGCCCAGGTTTGGATGCAGGGTGGTGAAGGGATAGTCGGCGATCTTCGGCCGCGCGTTTGAAATAGCGGCGATCAGCGTGGACTTGCCCGCGTTGGGCATGCCAAGCAAGCCCACGTCGGCAAGCACGCGCAGTTCCAACTTGAGCTTCTTCTGCTCACCGGGCCAACCGGGCGTCTTCTGCCGCGGCGCACGGTTGGTGCTGCTCTTGAAGTGGAGGTTGCCGAATCCCCCATCGCCCCCTTTGACGATTTGCACCCTTTCATCCGGCACAAGCAACTCGGCGATCACCTCGTCTGTTTCAAAGTCCTTGATGATGGTGCCCATCGGCATGCGCAGGACGATGTCTTCAGCGGCCGCGCCGTACTGGTCGGAGCCTCGCCCGTTTTCGCCGCTGCGGGCTTCGTGCCGGCGGGCGTAACGAAAATCGATCAGGGTGTTGAGGTTTCGGTCGCCCAACGCGAACACACTGCCGCCACGTCCCCCGTCGCCCCCGTTGGGACCACCGAACGGAATGAACTTCTCGCGGCGGAAGCTCATGCACCCATTGCCGCCACTGCCGGCGACGACGTCGATGGTCGCTTCGTCAACGAATTTCATGGTGTCGTGCCAATGCCGTAAAGCATGCCCGCGGGCGGCTGTGAAGACCCGTGCTGCTCGCCGAAGCACACAACGGAATGTTAAATGACCCCGGAAACAGCGAAGCCCCGGCTGGCCGGGGCTTCGTGAACATGCGCCGCGCGGACGCGGCGCCTCGTTTCAAACCTACCTGACGCTGACGGTCTGGCGATTGCGAGGCCCCTTGACGGCAAAACTCACTTGGCCATCAATCAGTGCAAACAAGGTGTGGTCTCTTCCGATGCCCACGTTCGTGCCGGCGTGGAATTTGGTACCCCGCTGGCGCACGATGATCGCGCCGGCTGGAATGCTTTGCCCTCCAAACGCTTTGACGCCAAGCATCTTGGGCTGGGAATCACGGCCGTTTCGCGTGGAACCGCCGCCTTTTTTCTGTGCCATGGTTAGCTCCTGTACTTAGCTTGCTTCAGGTTGCGACGCGACTCATGCATTGACCGCGCTGATTTCAAGCTCGGTGAAGGTCTGCCGATGACCTTGGCGCTTCTGGTAGTGCTTGCGACGCCGCATCTTGAAGATGCGCACTTTGTCATGCTTGCCCTGGGCCACGACTGTGGCCACCACGCTTGCGCCTGCAACCAAGGGGGTCCCGACCTTCATCTCAGCGCCGGCGCCAACGGCCAACACCTGGACAATCGTGATCTCTTGACCAACCTCCGCAGCGATCTTTTCTACCTTGATTTTTTCGCCGGCGGCAACTTTGTATTGTTTGCCTCCGGTCTTTATGACCGCGTACATATCAGCCCTTTCGATGGAAACCATCCGGCGCTCGGTTGTTGCAGAATTCCCGGAATCCGGCAAGTTGCGCACAGCCTTTAAGTTTAGCACGCCTGAGGCACGTAGTCCGGCTTCAGGTTAGAGCCGGAACCGTTGGCTTCCGCGTCCGGCGGCAGGGCGGGTAGATCGGAACGCCGGGTTTCTATAATCCAACCGAGCTAACCGAGCCCAGCGTGTACACAACTTCCTCGACATCAGCGACCCCGATCTCCAGCGCCGCCGCGCTGATGGCTCCTGACATGCGGGAGGTTGATGCGGTGATACAGCGTCGGCTGGCCTCCGATGTGGCGATGATCAACCAGATCGGCCAGTACATCATTGGCGCTGGCGGCAAGCGCATTCGGCCGATGTTGGTTCTGCTGTTTTCCAGCGCGTTGGGCTTCGCCGGACGCGAGCGCTTTGAGCTGGCTGCCATCGTGGAGTTCATCCACACGGCAACCTTGCTGCACGATGATGTGGTGGACGAGTCTGCCCTGCGGCGCGGGCGGCAGACCGCCAACGCGCGCTTCGGCAATGCGGCCAGCGTGCTGGTCGGCGATTTCGTCTATTCGCGTGCCTTCCAAATGATGGTTTCCGTGAATCGCATGCGCGTGCTGGAGGTGCTGGCCGATGCAACCAACGTCATCGCCGAGGGCGAGGTGCTGCAGCTGATGAACATGCACGACCCCGACCTCGCCGTCGAAGACTATCTGCGCGTGATTCGATTCAAGACCGCAAAGCTGTTCGAGGCCAGCGCCCGGCTTGGGGCCGTGCTTGCCGAATCGAGCCCGAGCGTCGAAGAGTCTTGCGGCGCGTTCGGAAGGTCGCTGGGAACAGCATTTCAGTTGGTGGATGATTTGCTCGACTATGAAGGCGCAACCGCGCAACTCGGCAAGAACGTGGGGGACGATCTGCGTGAGGGAAAACCGACGCTGCCTTTGCTGCTCGCCATGGAGCGTGGGTCGGCGGCGGAACGCGACCTGATCCGGCACGCAATCCAGCATGGGGAGGTCGCCAGGCTTCCCGAGATAGTTCAGATCGTGCGCCGCACCGGTGCACTAGAAGCGACGCGGGACGCGGCCCGGTCCGAAGCCGCCAAAGCCGGTCTGTGCCTCGATTTACTTGAGCCCTCGGCCTTCCGCGACGCTCTGCTAGAATTATCTGCTCGGTCAGTCGAGCGCTCTTCGTGAGTCGACTGCCGTAGTCGGATCACAATCCCGCGGCTGTGATCCACCATCGGGGTGTAGCTTAGCCTGGTAGAGCGCTACGTTCGGGACGTAGAGGCCGGAGGTTCGAATCCTCTCACCCCGACCAAGTCTGCTTCACGTCGTCTCTTCATCACCCAATGGCTGCATCGACGTCTTCCCGCGCCGCGCACGACGTGAATTGTTGACGCTGGACTCGGGCTTGAGCGTTTACAGCATGGGGTGAATCGGCGATCATGGCCCGGTTTGTTCCAACCTGAATTGAGTTCTGGAAACGTGGATACATTGGCGGAAGCTCCACAATCGGCCCTTTCCGGCGTGGCGAGGGTACTTGTCCATGCCGGAAAGCTCGGCGCCAAGGCGGCCGAGGACTTGGTGCGCGGCGCCAAGGAGAGACGGGTCAGCTTCATTTCCGCTGTCATTTCCGCTGGCGCGGTGTCCCCGGCCGACCTCGCCCACACCTTGTCCAATGCGCTAGCGCTGCCGGTGCTGGATTTGAACGCGGTGGATGTGCAGCGCCTGCCGCGAAACATCATCGACGCGAAGTTGTCGGCCCAGTACCAAGTTCTGGTGCTGGGCAAGCGAGGGAATCGCGTTTTTATTGGCGGCGCCGATCCCACTGATCAGGAGGCGGTCGAGCGCATCAAGTTCGCTACCCAGTTGTCGCCCGAGTGGGTGATCGTTGAACACGAAAAGCTCGCGAGAATTCTCGAAACCACCGGCGCCAGCGCGTCTGAGACCATCGAGTCGTTGACCTCGGCCGACTTCGAATTCGACGTCACCGACGATGTCACTTCGCCCCAGGAAGCCGCCGATTCCACGCAGGATGTTGAAGACGCACCGGTGGTGCGTTTTCTGCAGAAGATGCTGATCGACGCGATCAACGCGCGCGCCTCCGACCTGCATTTCGAGCCCTACGAGTACCACTACCGGGTGCGATTTCGCGTCGACGGAGAGTTGCGTGAGATCACCCAGCCGCCGATTGC
Source organism: Methylibium sp. (assembly GCA_031378125.1). GTDB lineage: Bacteria > Pseudomonadota > Gammaproteobacteria > Burkholderiales > Burkholderiaceae_C > LGRD01. The sequence continues at coordinate 6,541 of JANNDW010000026.1, forward strand.
CATCAAGGACAAGCTCGCCTCGCGCATCAAGGTGATATCCAGGCTCGACATTGCCGAGAAGCGCGTTCCGCAAGACGGCCGAATGAAGCTCAAGTTCGGATCGAAGGCGATCGACTTTCGGGTCAGCACCTTGCCCACGCTGTTCGGCGAGAAGATCGTGATCCGGATCCTCGATCCCTCCAGCGCGAAACTCGGCATCGAGGCGCTCGGCTACGAAAAGATCGAGAAGGAACGCCTCCTCAAAGTCATTTATCGGCCCTACGGCATGGTTCTGGTGACCGGCCCGACGGGAAGCGGAAAGACCGTGTCCCTGTACACCTGCCTGAACATTTTGAACCAGCCGGGTGTGAACATCGCAACGGTCGAGGACCCGGCGGAAATCAACCTGCCTGGCGTCAACCAGGTGAACGTGAACGACAAGGCCGGAATGACTTTTGCCGTTGCGCTGAAGTCCTTTCTTCGACAGGACCCAGACATCATCATGGTCGGTGAAATCCGCGACCTGGAAACCGCCGACATTGCCATCAAGGCCGCGCAGACCGGCCACATGGTGATGTCCACCTTGCACACCAACGACGCGCCGTCCACGCTGACCCGCTTGCTCAACATGGGCGTGGCGCCCTTCAACATTGCCGCCAGCGTGCTGTTGATCACCGCCCAGCGCCTGGCGCGAAAGCTTTGCGAAAACTGCAAGGCGCCGGCCGACTACCCGCGCGAAGCCATGCTCAAGGCGGGCTTCAAGGACGACGATCTCGATGGCAGTTGGAAGCCTTACCGTTCGGTCGGTTGCTCCTCGTGCAGCAACGGATACAAGGGGCGCGTCGGCATCTACCAGGTGATGCCAATCTCCGAAGAGACCCAGCGCATCATTCTTGCCGAGGGCACCGTCATCGACATCGCCGAGCAGGCTCAGCGCGAGGGCGTCCGCGACCTGCGCCAGTCTGGGCTCATCAAAGTTCGTTCCGGGGTCACCACACTTGAAGAAGTGATCTCGGTGACGAACGAGTAGCCAGTAACAATCACAGGGACGAGGATCAGCTTCCTCGAAAGGCACTATGGCGACTGCAATGGCGGCGAAGAACACCAAGGAGATGCTCTTCGACTGGGAGGGCAAGGACAAGAACGGCAAACTTGTCCGCGGCGAAATGCGCGTCGGCGGCGAAGCCATGCTCAACGCCAGCCTTCGTCGTCAGGGCATCCTCGTTACCAAGGTGAAGAAGCGCCGCCTCAGCGGCGGCCGCGCGATCAAGCAGAAAGACATTGCGATCTTCACGCGCCAGTTGTCCACGATGATGCGTGCCGGCGTGCCCTTGATCCAGTCGTTTGACATCGTCGCCCGCGGCAGCACCAATCCGCGCATGACACGCATGCTGACCGACATCCGTTCGGACGTGGAGACCGGCACCAGCCTGTCCTCCGCGTTTCGCAAGCATCCGCTGTACTTCGATGCGCTGTATTGCAACCTGGTCGAAGCCGGCGAGGCGGGCGGTATTCTGGAAGCCCTGCTCGATCGCTTGGCGATCTACCAGGAAAAGACGATGGCGATCAAGAACAAGATCAAGTCGGCCATGATTTATCCGGTCGCTGTGATGGTGGTTGCGTTCATCGTGCTGGCGGTGATCATGATCTTCGTCATCCCGGCCTTCAAGGATGTCTTTTCATCCTTCGGTGCCGACCTGCCTGCGCCCACGCTGATCGTGATCGCGATGTCGGAGTTCTTCGTCAAGTACTGGTACCTGATCTTCCTGGTCATCTTCGGAGGCGCCTACGTCTTTTTCGAGTCGTGGAAGCGCTCGGTAAAGATGCAAAAGACCATGGACCGCCTGCTGTTGCGCGTTCCGGTCTTCGGCGAACTGGTCAGAAAGTCGTCAATCGCGCGCTGGACGCGCACGCTGTCCACCATGTTCGCGGCCGGTGTGCCCTTGGTCGAGGCGCTGGACTCGGTCGGGGGTGCTTCCGGCAACGCCGTCTTTCAAGAAGCCACCGAGCAGATTCAGAAAGACGTCTCGACCGGCTCGGCGTTGACGACGTCGATGCAGACCACCGGTGTGTTCCCGGTCATGGTGGTGCAGATGTGCGCCATTGGCGAGGAGTCCGGCTCGCTCGACCAGATGCTGGGCAAGGCGGCGGAGTTCTATGAAGACGAGGTCGACGAGGCCGTGAAGGGCCTGTCCAGCCTGTTGGAGCCATTCATCATCGTGATCCTGGGTGTGATGATTGGCGGCATCGTGGTGTCGATGTACTTGCCGATCTTCAAGCTCGGCCAGGTCGTTTGATCCTCGAGGCGATGGACGCGCAGCTCGTCGAGGCGCTGCTGTCACCTTTTGTTCTTGCGCTTCTGGGCCTGTGCATCGGCAGCTTCCTGAACGTCGTGATCCACCGTCTGCCGATGATGCTGGAACGTGGCTGGAAGCTCGACAGCGCCGAAATGCTGGGCGTCAAGATCGATGAGCCGGCCGCCGTGACGCTGGCCCAGCCGCGTTCGCGTTGCCCGTCCTGCGGGCACCCGATCGCCTGGTACGAGAACATCCCCGTGGTCAGTTATCTCGTGTTGCGGGGAAAATGTTCGGCTTGCAAGACCACCATCTCGCCGCGCTACCCACTGGTCGAAGTCCTGACGGGCGCCCTGTTCGCCACCGTCGGCTGGCGCTTCGGCGCGACGCCCGCGGCGTTGCTGTGGTGCAGCTTCGCAGCCGTGCTGGTCGCGCTGGCCGGCATCGACTGGGACACCACGCTGTTGCCGGACAACCTGACCCTGCCCCTGCTGTGGGCCGGCCTCGTGGCGAGTGCGCTGGGCTGGACCATTTCGCTGCCCGACGCGCTGTGGGGGGCGGTGGCCGGGTACCTGTCGCTGTGGTCAGTGTATTGGCTCTTCAAGCTGGCCACTGGCAAGGAAGGCATGGGCTTCGGAGACTTCAAGCTGCTGGCTGCGTTGGGCGCCTGGCTGGGCCTGAAGATGGTGCTGCCGGTCGTTCTGGCTGCTTCGGTGCTGGGTGCCGTCGTGGGCATCGCGATGAAGCTCAACAGCACGTTGCGGGAAGGCCGCTACGTTCCGTTCGGGCCCTTCCTCGCTGGCGCCGGGCTGGTGGTAATGCTGGCCGGCCAGGCGCGGGTGCTCGGGTGGCTGGGCTGGGTTTGATGGCAAGCGCATGCTGGCAGGCGCACGTCTTCGCATCGGGCTGACCGGCGGCATCGGCAGCGGCAAAAGCACCGTGGCTGGCCTGCTCGCGCAGCAAGGCGCGGCCGTGATCGATACCGATGCCATCGCGCGTGATCTGTCGCTGCCTGGCGGCGCGGCCATCGAATCCATTCGCCAAGCCTTTGGCAGTGAGTTCATCGACGCTGCGGGCGCCCTCGACCGCGCGCGCATGCGCGCGCTGGCCTTCTCCGACCCACGGTCCAAGCGCCGGCTCGAGGCCATTCTTCATCCGCTGATCGGCGTCGAAACCGAAGCGCGCGCCGAAGCCGCCACAGCGCCCGTGCGCGTGTTCGACGTGCCGCTGCTGGCAGAGTCGCCACACTGGCGCGCCAAAGTCGACAAAGTGCTGGTGATCGATTGCCGCGAACAGACCCAGGTCGAGCGGGTCGTGGCGCGCTCGGGTTGGACTGCGGATTCAGCGCAGACGGTCATAGGGCAACAGGCCGCGCGCGCATTTCGCCGGTCCTGCGCCGACGCGGTGATCTTCAACGATGGGCTCTCGCTCGACGAATTGAGCCAGTGCGTGAAGGCCCTGGCACGGCGATGGTTCCCACCGCCGGTCTGAGCTGCGGGCCGCGGCCTGGGTTCATCGCGCTGTGGAACAATCCCGGCGCAGTCTTCGCCATCACCCGACGGTCACCAGCGCCTTGATCCGCTACGAATTCCCGTTCAACGAGAGCATCCGCACCATGTTGCGGCTGGAGCACCTGTTCGACCGGCTCGGCCAGCTGGTCGTGCGCGATGCCCCGCTGGACCACCACCACGCGCTGAGCACCTTGTTCGAGATCATGGACGTTGCAGCACGAGCCGATCTCAAGTCCGATTTGCTGAAGGACCTGGAACGCCAGCGTCTGCGGCTCAACGGCTATCGCGACAACCCGGTCGTTTCGCAGGTCGTTCTGGACGAGGTCATGGGGCGTATCGACGCAGCCTTCAGCGCATTGAACCAGATGCCAGGCAAGGCCGGGGCCGCGCTGACGGCCAACGAATGGCTGATGAGCATTCGCAGCCGCATCAGCATCCCCGGCGGTACCTGCGGGTTCGACCTGCCGGCGTACTTCGCATGGCAGCAGTTCGATGCGCAGCGCCGCCGCACCGATCTGCTGCATTGGTCAATCACGCTCATGCCCTTGGCCGATGCGCTGCGCTTGCTGTTGACCCTGCTGCGCGACTCGGGCGCGCCGCATGAGGTGCTCGTGACCGCCGGCCTGTACCAGCAGAGCCTGCCGGCCGGCCGCACGTGCCAGTTGCTGCGGCTGCGCCTGAAGGATTCGCCGGATCTGGTGCCAGAAATCAGCGGCCACCGCTTGATGGTTTCGGTGCGCCTGATGCAGCAAGACAGCGAGGGTCGCCTCAAGCTGAGCACCGTCGACACCCCCATCGAGCTGACACTCTGTCTATGACCGACCGCCCCTTCACTCGCCGCGTCGTCAAGTGTCCCGGCTGCGGCGGGCCCAGCGTCTATGCGCCCGACAACCTTTACAGGCCGTTTTGCAGCCCGCGTTGCAAGAACAACGACTTCGGCGCCTGGGCCAGCGAAAGCTACGCTGTTGCCGCCAAACCCGAACCGCAGGACGACCCACTCCAACAACGCTCGGACTCCAGCCACTGAAGCCCGGCGCGCCGCGGACCGACCACCCGCCCCTGCGGACCGATGGTGGCCGAGGATCAGGTCTTCGTTCTCGTCCGGGCAGACGCGGGCCCTGCCGCCAACCAACTGTCGTTGACCCGGCCGACGATGCGACAGCAGCCGTCGACGTCCAGCGAGGCCAGATCGCCGCTGTGCATCCAGCCGCTTGCATCGAATGCGTCGCGGGTGCGCTTGGGTTCTTCCCAATATCCCCGCATCACCGAGTAGCCGCGAACGCAAAGTTCGCCCGTGCAACCGATGGGCACGATGTGACCCTCGCGGTCGACAATCTTCACCTCGATGTTAGGTTGCACGCGGCCGACAGTGGCGGCGCGCAATTCCAGGGGATCGGCGACGCTGCTTTGAAACACCGCCGGGCCGGCCTCGGTCATGCCGTAGGCCACCGTCAACTCGTCCATGCTCAGCGCTTCGACCACCCTTTGCAGCGTGGCCAGGGAACATGGCGCGCCGGTCAGTATGCCGGTGCGAAGACTGCTCATGTCGTAGTCTTGCCGATCGGGATGGTCCAGCAGGGCCTCGAACATGCCAGGCGCGCCGTGCAGCGCCGTGCAGCGGTGGCGTGAAACAGCGTCGAGAGTGCGGATCGGCTCGAAGACCTCGCCCGGAAACACCATCGCCGCGCCGGTGGCTACGCAAGCCAGCACGCCCAGCACCATGCCCAGCCCGTGGTGCAGCGGAACCGCAATGCAAAGCTTGTCGACCTCGGCGAGCCGCATCGCCGCCGCGGCATAGCGCGCGTTGTTGACGATGTTGAAGTGCGACAGCATGACGGCCTTGGGGGTGCCGGTGGCGCCGCTGGTGAACTGGATGTTGATGGCGTCGTCGGGGTCCAGCGCGGCCGCCAACAGGGGCAGTCGCCGTCTCCAGCCCGGGTTGGCACGGCGCACAAAGTCAGAGAAGCGTTCCGCCCGCGCCGGAACCAGCCCTTCGCCCAGCACGACCACATGCTTCAGGTGCGGCAGGCGGCGCGACTCGAGCACCGGCTTGTCGCCAGGGCGGTCCAGTTCCGGCGCCAGGCTCCTCAACAATCCCAGGCATTCGCTCGCCTGGGGCGACCGTGCCACGACCAACACGCGGCAGCGCACCTTGTTTAGCGCGAACTCGAGTTCGGCGCGGCCGCAGGCCGGGCTGATGTTGACCAGCACCGCGCCGATGCGCGCCGCGCCGAACTGCACCAGCAGCCATTCCCGGCGGTTGGTCGACCAGATGCCCACCCGATTGCCGCGCCGAATGCCCAGCGCCAGCAACGCGGCGGCCACCTCGTCGGACTGGCGCCGAAGGTCCTTCCAGCTCAGCACTTCGCGGTCGGCGCTAAAAATGGCCGCGGCGCGGCCGCCATGGGCGGCCACGATCTCGTCCAGCGCCTGAGAGACGGTCAAGAACCGCGGCGGATCGTCGGTGACACCGGACACATACGACAAATTGCCAGGCGGCCGCAGACGCTCATCGATCTCGCCGAGCCCCGCTCCGGAGGCGGACGACGAAGCAAGCGTCGTCATCTGATGGAGCTCATGCCGGCCGCCGGCTTCCTTGCACACAGGCTGCGCGACGCCGCCCGAGATGCAATGAAGAAAGGAATCGACGCGGCATTCATCGGCCCGATCGTTGACGGTTCGGGATCGTAGCGCGCCGGGTGATGCGCGCCGGGCTCGAAGCCCCTGAAACGGGGCATCGCCAGGCGCATCGGAGCACCTGCCGGGCCGCAGCGTGAAATCCGCACGGAGCAAATTCGAAGACTCGTCACCACCCCGGCCAAGCGTGGCCCCGGTAACCCGCGCGCGTCGATGCTGCCGTGGCGAGCACTCCTCGCCGCCGATGGCAACGGCACGATCGATCTGCCCCCGGTGCCGTTGCAAAACCTCAACAAAGCAAGACCCCATTTCCGGGTATTGGCCGGATCTTTGCTCAATCCTCCACACAGGGGTTCACGAATTCACTCAATGCCACCAGAATGTACAGATGGCTGCGACCGGTTCCACGCCCCGTTCCCATATTCAATGCATGGGTGTTGAGCTTCTCGCGCTTGTGCATGCAGACAAGATTGGCCGAACCGCCCGCGAATATGCCGCGACCGGGCCGAACGGAACCAGGGTCACCCTGGGAGATGCAAGTGAAGACCGGGCGAGACAGGGGAAGTCGCCTCTCGCGGGTTTTTGGCCAGCATGGGTCACCGCGAGTTTCTCGGTACGATGCACCAAGGCGCGAAGCTGGGGAAAACAGTGTTGAAGAACAAACTCAAGAGTCTGCTTGGTTCCTTGGTATTTCTGGCAGCGCCGCTCGCGCAGGCGCAAGGTGCTCCGTTCACCTGCGATGCAACGGCCTACAGCATTGCCAGCGGCCAGTTGGCGACGGCGTCCTACAGCGTCACCACGGGAATCGTCTCTGCCGAAATTCCGTTGGGAACCCCATGGACCTCTGGCGTGGCGCCAGCAATCAACTCGCTGGGCTACAACTACCAGGACAATTATCTCTATGCCGTTTCACGCATCGGCAATGGGGCCGGCACCCAGCAACTGGTGCGGATCGGCAGTTTGGGCGCCGGTGCCGCGGTCGTGGTGGCGAACATTTCCGGCCTGAACCAGGCGTCCCCGAATTTGTCGACGGCGGCCGCGGTCGTTGTGCAAACCCCTTCCGGCCCGCGCTACTACATTGCCGGTGAGAACGGTGCAGCCCCCTATACAACGCAGTTGTACGAAATCAACCTGACCACCGGTGCGGCCACGGCCATCGGTACACCGGTACCCTTCCGGGTTTTCGACATCGCCGTGCGTCCCACCGATGGAAAGGTCTTGTTCGTTGCGAGCAGCCAGGCCGTGCCGGACTTCACCATTTACCAGTGGGATACCAACACCGGCCTCACCGCACCGTACTCCACCTATACCGGCCCGGCCCCCAGCAACGCGGGCGGCATCGTGTTTTCACGCGATGGCCGTTTCATGCTGATCCGCGACCTGAACAATCTCAACTGGTTGACCATCGACATGGCGGCGGGAACGTCCAGTCTCGGCGCAACAATCCCGGACACGCCCGAACACGACGCCGCGTCGTGCGCGCCACAGACCACCAACCTCAGTCTGGCCAAGACGAACCCTGCCGGCTTCAGCGTTGGCGTGCCGGGCAACTACACCCTGACCCTGAGCAACGGCGCCGGCGCGGTGACATCGCCCGCCAGCATCATCGTCAACGACAAGCTGCCGCCCAACTTTGCCTACAACAGCGCAGCGCCCGGCGCTGGCACGAGCGCGGTCAGTTGCGCCGCTTCCGGAACGCTGGCCGCGGGGCTGGGCCTGGTCTGCACCGTCACGACGCCGGCCGGCATCGCCGCCGGCGGCTCGGCAGCCTTCACGATCAACGTCACGCCACTGGCCGCGGCCGCTGGCGTGGCCAGCGTCAACAAGGCAGCGCTCGATCCATCGGGCGGCACACCGCCCCCGACAGTGCCCGGCGCCTGCACCGCCACCGGAACACCGGCCGGTTGTGCGGTCGCACCGCCGATCACCCCGGGGGCAGCGCCCACGGCCGACATGAGCGTGACGCTGGGCGCCAGCACACCCACGGTCGTTCGCCCAGGCCAAACCTTCACCGGCCTCACGCTCGTGTGCGGCAACGCCGCCGGCGGTGGCGCGGCCACGGCCGCCACCTGTGTGCCTTCGGCCAGCGCCGGAACGGTGAGCAACGTGGTCTGCACGCCGGTATCGGGCGGCAACGTCGCCGCCGGTGCCAGCATCAGTTGCAGCTACGACTACGTGGCGCCGGGCACTTTAGGCGGCGCAGACGAACCCACCACCGCGGTCACATTCACGGGCACCACCGGTGCCGCCAACGATGGCAATGCCGCCAACAACATCGCAACCGTGAATGCCACGCTGATCGATGCGGTGACGGACAGCGACAGCAAGCTCGGCGGCAGTACCGGGCAGACCACCAACCTGAGCAGCAACGACCAGTTTCCGATCGGCTCCACATTCACCCTGCAGCCCGGCGGCACTTGCGCCAATGCCAGCGTCAACACGGCCGGCATCGCCACCTACGATGTGGCGGCCAGCGGCAGCTGCACGATCAACTACCAGGTCTGCGCGCCGGCTCCGAACGGCGCCACCTGCGACATCGCCACGCTGACAGTCACGAGCTCGGCGGCCGACATGACACCGGCGTTCAGCGGCCTCCCCGGGGTCAGTGCGCCGGGTGCCGTGGTGGCAGGCAACATCGTGTGCCGCAACGCCGGCCCGGCCGCCGCGGCAAACGCGACCTGCAACGCCACGGCAGTCGACAGCAACGGCGCCGCGGTCCCGGTCACGGTCGGCGTTTGCACCGCCTCCAGCGGCAGCGCCGCCAACCTGCCGTTGGGCGCCACGCTGACCTGTGCCATCAGCTACACCACCCCGGGCATTGCGGGCGGGAGTGACACGGCGCCGGTCTCGGTCGCGTTGACAGGCACCACGGGCGCGTCCAACGACAGCAATGGCGGCGCCACCCCCGGCGGCAACAACAGCACGGCCGCCACGGTGGTGATCATCGATGCGGTCAACGACAGCACCGCCGCGCCCCCTGGCAGCATCGGGCAGACCAGCAACCTGGCCATCAACGACCAGTTCCCGGTCGGGTCAAGCTTCACGATTCAACCCGGCAGCACCTGTGCAGCCCCCGGCGTGAGCACGACCGGCATTGCAACTTTCAACGTGCCCGCGGCCGGAACCTGCATCGTCAACTACCAGGTCTGCGCGCCCGCTCCCAACGCCAGCACGTGCGACAACGCCACGCTGACGGTCACGTCGGCGGCAACCGTCTCCGACATGATCCCGGCGCTCAGCGGCCTTCCCGCCGTCAGCGCGCCCGGCGCCAGTGTCAGCGGCAGCCTGGTCTGCAGCAACATCGGCCTGGTGGCGGCGAGCAGCGCCACCTGCGGGGCCACTGCGGTGGACAGCAGCGGGACACCGGTGCCGGTGACCGTGGACACCTGCGTCGCGTCCAGCGGCAGCGCTGCCAGCCTGCCCGTCGGTGCGACGCTGACTTGCGCCATCCGCTACACCACGCCGGGCACGGCGGGTGGCACGGACACGGCGCCCGTGGCGGTCACCGTGACCGGCACGACGGGCGCCATCAACGACAGCAACGGCGGCACAACCAGCGGCGGCAACAACAGCACCGCCGCCCTCACGGTGACCATCATCGATGCGCTGAACGACAGTGCCAGTGCGCCGTTCGGCACCGGTGGCACGCTGAACCTGGTCGTCAACGACACTGTCGGCGCGAGCGCGGCCAACCCGGGTGCGGCAGGCAACGTCACGATCACGCTGACGCCGGTGGCCCCCTTGCCGGCGGGCATCACGCTGGACAACACCACCGGGGTGCTCAGCATTGCCGCGGGCACGCCGGCCGGAACCTATCCCGTCGCGTACCAAATCTGCGCCAAGCCGGCCCAGACACCGCCGCAATGCGACACCGCCACGGCCACCGTCACCGTGCTGGGCAAGATCGACGTGCTGAAAGCGGTCGGTGTGCCCTTGCAAACCGGGCCTGGCACCTTTGAGCTGCCTTATGTCGTGGTGGTCGGCAACGCCGGGCCGGCCGGCAGCACGGTGTTCAATGTGCAAGCCGACGAAAACCTGACCGCCACGTTCGGCACCAGTGCCACCATCGCCATCAAGCCCGGCAGCTACAGCGTTGTCGCCACCGGTGGCACCTGCACCGCCAATGCCGGCTTCAACGGCATCGCCAACACCCGGCTGCTGGCCGGCACCGACGACCTGGCCGGCGGCCAGCGCTGCACGATTCGATTCACAGCAGTCGTCGCCTTTGCTGTCGGCGCCGTCCCGAGCACGCCGCTGAACAACAGCGTCTACGCCTCGGGCGTGGCCGGCGACGCCACGCCCAACCCCGGCTACACCTTCCCGGGCGGCAGCCCCACGCCACCCGCCGTGGCCAGCACCACCGACGTCTCCACCGCAGCGGCGCCACCGCCTGCCGGCAGCCCCCCCGGCACCCCGCCGGCCCCGCCAAACCTGCCTCCCACTCCGGGCGCGGACACCCCGGTACCCACTCCCGTGACGCTGTTGCAGCAGCAGCTCGGCGCGGCCAAGCGCGTGGTCGGCATCGTACAAAACAGCGCTTCCGCCTACAGCGTGAGCTATGAGATCGTCGTGGCCAACGTTGGCACCGTGCCGGCCACCAACGTGCAGATCGCCGACAACCTGGCCGCCACCTTCCCCGCGCCGGCCAGCGTCACGGCCGTCAGCGGCTTGAGCAACGTGGCCAGTTCGGGTGGCGCCAGCCCAGCCCAATGTGCAGTGAACCCCGCCTTCAGCCCGGCCAACACCAATCTGATGAGTGGCCAGACCTCGCTGAACCCCGGCCAGTCGTGCAGCTTCCGGTTCAGCGTGAGCTTCACACCCAATGGCGCCCCCGGCCCATTCAACAACACGGCGATCACCAGCAGCTACGCCAACCCAGCCGCCACGCCCGGCGCCACCCCGGCGGGCCCGCCGCTGGCCAGCGACCGTTCCGACAGCGGCACCAACCCGACCGGAACCAACCCCGGCGCACCGGGCGACACCGGCGGCAGCGACGACCCCACGCCGCTGTCTTTGCCCGGCGCCATCAGCGGCTCGGTATGGAACGACGCCGGCAGCGCGTCGGGCGGCAACCGCACTCGCGATCCGGGCGAACCCGGTCTGCCGGGGTACACCGTCGAGGTGATCTATCCGGCGGGCACGGTGATCGGCGGCGCCAACGTCGGCGGGCAGGTGGTGCAAACCAGCGCCGGCACGCCAGCCAGCGCGGTGACCGACGCGAACGGCAACTACACGGTCACCGGTGTGCCGCCTGGCAACTACCAGGTGCGCTTCCGCTCGCCCGGTGTGGCGGGCGCGGCCGGGCCGGTGATCGGCATTCCGGTCAACGGCGAGAACAACAACCCGCAACCCAACTCCAGCCTGGACCTGCAAACCCGCACGCTGGTCGTCACCGTGGTCGCCGGTGTGACGGTGCCCCAGCAAAGCCTGCCGGTCGACCCCAGCGGCGTGGTGTACGACAGCACGTCGCGCCTGCCGCTGGGTGGTGCGATTGTCGAATTGCTGGCCCCCAGCGGAACGCCGCTGCCCGCGGCCTGCCTGTTGCTGGGCCAGCAAGGCCAGGCGACGACGCCGACCGGAGTCACCGCCGGCAGTTATCGTTTCGACCTGTTGACCGGTGCGGACCCGGCGTGCCCGGCCGCCATCACCGCGTACACGATTCGTGTCACCCCGCCCGCAGGTTACGGAACCCCGCCTTCGCGAGCCGTTGCCCCGAGCGCGCCACTGCCCAGCCAGAGCGGCGCCACCTACGCCGTGGTGCCCCAAGCCACGGCGCCGGCGCAAGGCCAGCCCACCACGTACCACGTGGTGATCAGCCTGGGCGCCGGCAGCGCGCTGGTGATTCACAACCACATCCCGCTCGACCCCAACGTGGTGGCGAGCCTGCCCCCGCCCCAAAAGACCGCTGACAAAACGCAGGCCACGGTGGGCGACTCAGTGCTGTACCGCATCCGCATCAGCAACCCGGCCGCCATTGCGGTGCCTGGGGTGCGCGTGGTGGATGCCTTGCCGCTGGGCTTCAAGATGATCGGCGGCAGCGCGACCTTGCAACTCGGGACGGCTGCCCCCACCGCCGTGCCCGACGCGGCCGTCACTGGCTATCCAGGCCCGACGCTGACCTTCACCGTGGGCCTGATGGCGCCCAACAGCGAGGCCACCCTCACCTACCGGGTGCGCTTGGGAATAGGCGCCGACAAGGGCAGCGGCGTCAACTCCGCCTATGTCGAGGCCGGCCCGACCCGATCGGCCAGCGCGCTTGCCGCGGTCAAGGTCGCCGGTGGCGTGTTCAGCGCCGAAGCCTGCATCATCGGCAAGGTGTACGTGGACTGCAACCAGAACAAGGTGCAAGACAGCGGCGAGCCCGGCATCCCCGGCGTTCGCCTGTACATGGAAGACGGCACCAACGTCACCTCCGACGAAAACGGCCAGTACAGCCTGTGCGGCGTTCGTCCCATCACGCATGTGCTCAAAATCGATCCGCAATCGGCTCCGGTGGGCGCGCGCTTCGGCGTCACCTCGAGCCGCAATGCGGGCGATGCCGAGAGCCTGTTCATCGACCTGAAAAACGGCGAACTGCACCGCGCTGATTTCCGCGAGCAGAGTTGCTTCCCGAAAGTACTGGAGCAAGTCAACCAGCGACGCAGGCTGGGCCCGGTCTACGTGCCGCAAAAGCAGGATGGCAAGGACGATCCCTGGGGCATTCAGTTCAACAGCGAGCAGCACAAGCTGGATCGCACGCCCGCTGCTAAGCCCGCCAGTCCTGCGCTCGGAGGTGGCCGGTGATGCGCGCCCTCCACACCCCCACCGCGGCGACCGCGAAGTCGAGCATGAAACGCCACACCCTCCAGCCCCTGGCCCGCGCTCTGTTCGCCACGGGCTGCGTTGCCGCCTGTTTCGCGGCGCACGCCCAAGACCAAGCCAAAGCCATCCCGCAGGGCGAGGCCCACATTGAGCAACTGGACGCCGACGGCGTGGCGTTCCGCCGCATCGACGGTGTGCCGCTCAGCAGCGCCAACAGCAACCTGCCCGTCGCGGCCGACGAAGGCCTGTGGCGCACCAGCAAAGGCCTGCCCGAGGGCACGAAGATCCTGATGTCGATCAGCGCGCCCAAAGCGCCGGCTGACGGCCGCAGCGCGCTGAAGCTGCGCATCAAGGTCTTCGATGCCGAAGGCAAGGAGCTTGGCAGCGTCGACGGGGCGCCGATTCGCGTCAGGTTGGAAACCAGCCTGGGCCGCTTCCAGGTGCCGGGGGTGTCTGCTGCCCCGGGCGTGTTCACGCGCGGCACCGAACCCGGCAGCCAGCTCACCACCACCCCGAGCGGCCAGCCGGTCACCGAACTCGCGGCGGTCGAGGTGCTGCTCAACCGCGATGGCCAGGCGACTGTCTACCTGATGGCCCCGGTGACGCCGGGCGACGCCCAGGTGCGCGCCTCCAGCGGCGCGGTGGGCGTGCAAGGCGAGATCAGCTTCGTGCCCGACCTGCGGCCGCTGCTGATGGTGGGCATCGTCGAAGGCGCGATCAATTTCAGCAAGCTCAAGAAGACCGACCCGAACGCGCCGGCCATTGCCGACACCGAGTTCGAAGCCGAGCTGCGCAACTGGAGCAAGAGCAACAGCGCCGGCGACCGCACGCTGGCGGGCCGCGCCGCGCTGTTCGCCAAGGGCACGATCAAGGGCGAATACCTGCTCACCGCGGCCGCCGACAGCGACAAGCTCACGCGCGAAAAATTGTTCCGCGACATCGACCCGAACGCGTTTTATCCGATCTATGGCGACGCCAGCGTGCCGCAGTTCGACGCCCAAAGCAAGAGCCGCGTTTATGTGCGCGTCGACAAAGACAAGAGCTACCTGCTCTACGGCGACTACCAGACCGCGAGCACCGACGAAGGCAACCGGCTGGCCAGCTACAGCCGCAGCCTGACCGGCGCCAAGTGGCACTACGAGGGGCAAACGATCAAGCTCAACGTCTATGCCGCCAAGGAAGCCACCCGCAACCTGGTCGACGAACAGCCCGGCCGCGGCATCAGCGGCCCGTATGCGCTGGGGCAGCCCAACGCGGTGGCCAACTCCGAGGTGGTGGAGCTGATCGTGCGCGACCGCAACGCGCCGGCCATCGTGCTCAAGCGTCAGCGGCTCACGCGCTTTGCCGACTACGACTTCGAGCCCTTCAGCGGCCGCCTGCTGTTCCGCCAGCCGGTGCCCAGTGTTGACGAGAACCTCAACCCGGTCAGCATCCGCATCGCCTACGAGGTCGAAGAAGGCACTGCCACCCATTGGGTCGGCGGCGCCGATGCCAAAGTCAAGCTCGGTGACAACCTCGCAGTCGGCGCCAGCGTGGCCGAAGACCGCGACCCGGTCGCGCCCTACCGCATTGCCGGTGTCAACGCCGAGCTCCAGCTGGGTGGGCGCACGTACATCGTGGCCGAATTGGCGCAGAGCAAGGGCAACCAGTACGTCAACCAATCGATCGGATCCGCATCCGTCGGCGGCCCGGCCGTGGCACAGACCGGCCGCGCCGGCCGCATCGAGCTTCGCCACGATGGCGATGCACTCAAAGGACGTGCCTACGTGGCCAAGTCCGGCTCCACCTTCCAGAACCCCAGCGCGGGGCTGGCGCCCGGCCGCCAAGAGGCGGGCGCGCGCGGCGATCTGACCATCACCGAAGCCTTGAGCGTCAACGCCGAACTTCTACAGACCAAGGACAACAGCGGCAGCGCCACCGATGGCGCCAACCGCGACGCCGCCAGCCTGGGCGCGGGCCTCAAGCTGAGCGACCGGATCAAGCTCGACATCAGCGTCAACCGCGTGCAAGAAAACCAGGTCGCTGGATCCGGCGGCGTGCTTTCGGCGCTGGACGCGCAGCAGGCCAGCCTGCCCGGCCTCGGCTGGAACAGCAACACCTCGTTCGGCGTCAGCGGCACCGGCTTGCTGGCCAGCCCCAGCACCTATGCGGGCCTGAGCCCCAACGGCGGTGCGCCGGCGCTGGTGCCCAACAGCTACACCAGCGTGAAGGCGCGCCTGACCGGAAAGGTCACCGACGACGCCACGCTCTACGGCGAATACGAACGCGCCACCGACGACCGGCAGCGCGCTGCACTCGGCGGCGAGTACCGCATCGACGAAAAGAGCCGCGCCTACGCCAAGCACGAGTTCGCGAACAGCCTGACCGGCATCTACGGGCTCACGACGGACGGCAGCAAGACCAGCAACACCGTGCTCGGTGTCGACACCGCGTACATGAAAGACGGCCAGATCTTCAGCGAGTACCGGCTTGCCGGCGCGCAGAACGGTCGCGACGCGGCGGCGGCTGTCGGCGTGCGCAACCTGTGGCGGGTGGCCGAAGGCCTGAACTTCACCACATCACTTGAGCGCCAACAGGTCAACCTGGCAGCCGCGGCGAGCCAGCAAGCCACCGCCGTCAGCCTGGGCGCGGACTACACCGCCGACGCCCTCTACAAGATGGGCGGCCGGCTCGAATACCGCACCTCGGACACGCAGGATGCCTGGCTCTCCACGCTGGCCTACGACCGCAAGCTCAGCGACAACTGGGCCGGCCTGGTGCGCAACCTGTACCTGCGCCAAACCGCGCAAGGCACGGCCGCGGACAACGGCGCGCAGGTCCAAGACCGCTTGCAGGTGGGCCTGGCCTATCGCGATACGCAGACCAACTTCTGGCATGGCTTGAGCCGGCTCGAATACCGCACCGAACGCTCCAGTGCCGTCAGCGCCCCGGTCGACACCCAATCCTGGATCGCCAGCCTGCACGGCAACGTGCAGCCCAGCCGCAGCTGGACCTACTCCGGCCAGCTGGCGCTCAAGAGCGTCAACGAAGCTTTTGCCGGCCCCACCGGCATGCTCAACGCCAACGGCGTGCCGGTCTCGGTGCTGGGCGAGTCCAGCAGCTGGCGGGGCGCCCTGCTCAGCGGCCGCGCGATCTGGGACTTTGCCGATCGCCTGGATGCCAGCGTGTACGCCAGCGTTCAAACCGCCAGGGGCACCCAGCTGAACGGGCTGGGCGGTGAGATTGGTTACCGCGTGATGGACAACCTGTGGTTGTCGCTGGGCTACAGCGGTGGCAAGTTCAGCGATGTCGATGCCTTCAGCAGCAACCAGAGTTGGAACGGCTGGCACCTGCGCCTGCGCTTCAAGTTCGACGAGAAAAGCTTCTCGGGCGACGACCCGCGCGTGAACCGCACACTGGACGATGCCGGAGGCGGTGCCGACAAGAGCCCCAGGCAGTGGCGCGAATGAACTCCGGGACTTGGCAAACACCATGAAGCACTCCATCCTGACCGCCGCCGCCCTGCTGGCACTGACTTGCGCGGCGCACGGCCAGAACGCCACCGCTCCGAGCAACAACCCGGTCGGTGGCAGCGCCGGCGCCAGCACCACCGAGCCGGTGCTCAAGCAAAACCTGCCGCCGGTCAATCTGCAACCCGGCCAGCCCACCGACCCGACGCTGCGCGTGTCCGAGCCCAGCCATTTTGTCGACCTGCAAGCGCGCATTGCCAAGCTCAAAGCGGCGAACGCAAAGTGCCCGCACGAATACCATGTCGCCAAGGCCCAGGCCTGGCTCAACTTCAGCCGCGACCAATACCACGAGCGGGCTTGGCAAAAAGACATCCAGACCACCACCTTCAACGAAGCCCGGCGCATCGTCGACGCGCTCGAGGCGAACCAGGACCCGGGCACGGACACGCCGCTGGTGTCCGATGCGCAAAAGCTTCGCCCCGACCTGTGGGCCATCGCCCAGAAGCTCAAGGCCGACGTGCCAGGCCCGCTGTGCTGCGCGCAGAGAGAAACCGCGTTCTGCGAAGTGCAACTGGTGTGGAGCGGCCACGCGTTGGCCAACCTGGGCCGCTGGCGGCGCGCCAACCCGCATGTGCGCATGGCAGAAGACCTGTGCCAGGAGGCGGGTCGAAATGCCTGCCCACCTCCGGTCAAGAAGGAGGAGCAACCTCCGCCACCTCCTCCTCCGCCGCCGCCCCCTCCACCTCCGCCGCCACCGCCGCCCCTGAAGATCAGCCTGGCCGCGAACACGCTGTTCCCGCATGACAAGTCCGATGGCGCGTTGATGCTGGCCGAGGGCCGGGCTCAGCTCGATGAACTGGTGGCCAAACTCGGCCAGCTCAAAGGGGTGGAGCGCGTCCTCATCACCGGCCATTCCGACAAGACCAACAGCTCCGGCGACAAGCAGTACAACGACAGGCTCAGCCTGGCACGCGCCAACTCGGTCCGCGGCTACCTCACGGTCAAGGGCGCCGACATGAGCCGAACCGACGTGGCCAGCGCCGGCGACCGCCAACCGCTGAAGACCGATTGCCCCGCGCCCAGAGGCTCCGACGGGATCAAGAGGGGCGGCGCCAGCCGCTCGGCAATGCAGGCTTACTACGATTGCCTGCAACCCAACCGGCGCGTGGAGATCGAGATCTTCGGCACGATCGAGAGGCGTTAGAGCGCATATTCCACGCATTGACCGCTGACCTTGCCTCCGAAGAACGCACCCCTTGCTGAGTGCTTCAATGCAAGCAAGGAGAACGGAAATGACGAAGACAGTGCGGGCGCGCTACACGCTGGAGTTCAAGCAAGAAGCCGTTCGGTTGGTGACGGGCGGACAGAGCATCGCAGCGGCTGCCAGATCGCTGGGCGTGGTGGAGCAGACGCTGTTCAACTGGGTCAAGGTTGATCGACAAGGCAAACTCAAAGGCGCTGACAGGAAGGTCGTGAGTGCCGAGCAGATGGAGATCAGCCGGCTGCGGGCTGAGCTGGCGCGGGTGAAGATGGAGCGCGACATCCTGGGAAAAGCGACGGCGTACTTCGCGAAAGCGCAGAGTTGAAGTACGCCTTCATCAACCGCCATCGCCGCGTGTGGCCGATCTCGGTGCAGTGCCGGGTGCTTGAGGCCAGCGTGGCTGGGTACCACGAGCATTTCGTACGGCATGCCAACGTTTGAGGTAAGCGGTGGCCTTTAGGACGTCCGCTTGACAGAAGGGTTAGGGCGCACTGGAGTTAAAACGTGACCTCTCCCGTGCTCTTGACTTCGATTCGAACTTTGGGAACGCTGAGCCAACGCATGACTGAATTGAACTCGTCGATGATGTCATTGGCGGCGATGACCTTGCCCGGGCTTGGTTCAAGGTTTTCTGTTGAGTGTCCGTCGCTCGCTACTGCTAAGTCGTAGCCGCGTTCAATTGCGGAGTACGCGGTGGCGCGGATGCACCAGTTGGTGAGCGCACCAGCCAACACGAGTCGCTTGGCTCCAACGTCTCTGAGCTTCTGCTCAAGATCTGTCTCGGCGAAAGATGAGTTGTATTTCTTGTGGATCACGTGGTCCGTTGGCTCAACCTTAAAGTTTGGCAACAGTCTCCACGCGTCTGATCCGTACTTGAGTTCCTGGTCTGAATGATGGACCCAAAATACAGGAGTGCCCGAACTTCTTGCTTTGCTCACCAGCGTTTCGATGTTGCCGACAATTCGCTTCGAGTCCCAGGCGGACCCAAGGATCCCAACTTGAGCATCGACAACCACCAGTGCAGTCTTCTTTGCGGCCAGCGTAGTCATATTCTTTGCCTCCTGTGCGAGCACACAAGTATGAAGTAGTACAGCAGACATCGCTGCGAACATCAGATTCGACAGGCTGGAGCAGGCGCTGCGAGACGCCTTGCCCGAATGGAGCCTGGCCCCGCTGGTGCAGGCACTGCAGGCATTGCGCGGCATTGCGCTGATCGCGGCGATGACGCTGGTGGCCGAGCTGCAGGACTTCCTTCGCTTTGACAACCCGCGCCAGCTCGTGGCCTATGTCGGCTTGGTGCCGGGCGAACACAGCTCGTGCCCTAAGCGCCGCCAGGGCAGCATCACCAAGGCCGACAACAGTGCGGCGCGGCGCATGCTGGTGGAGGTGGCCTGGCACTACCAGCGCGCTTGGGCAACGCTGTGCTGCGTATTTCAGCGATCGTGGACGCCTGTTTCAGGCTGATCGTGGACGGCGAAATGTCGCCATCGGAGACGCGCTGGGGAAGCGCGCAAGTTCTGGTTTGAATATATCTCACTCGTCCACGATCAGCCTGAAAACGCGCTGTCGTCGGGTCTGTGATCGGGCTTGGTTTCGGGGTGGGTTGATTTCTAAATCGAGGCCCCTGCCAGGCCGCCGGAGGCGCCCCGAGCGGGCATGTACTCATGCTCGGTCAGTGTGCTGCGGCGTCGATGTCGCGAAGCGATTTGGTGGCCTTGAGTTCGATCTTGTGGCTGCTGTGCACGACCCGGTCGAGGATCGCGTCGGCCAGCGT
>JANNDW010000076.1:0-28435 GCA_031378125.1 Methylibium sp.
ACTTCTTCGGCGTCAGCGCGTGATCCCAGCCGTCCTTCACCCACGCGTCGCCGCGCTTGACTTCGCGCTCGCCGCCGCTGCCGTCGTTGCGGATGACATAGCGGATCGTCTCGCAGCCGGCCAGCGGCTGCGCCAGCTCGATCGTCGTGAGCGTGTCGGTCTTGGTGACGTTGGCCGGTACGTCGCCGCGCAGGCAGGCGTCCACCGCACCGGCGGTGAAACGGAACAGCGACTTGCCGTCCTTTTCTTCAACCGAAATGCTGCCGATCACGTAGCTGTCTTTGCTGTACTGGCCGCCCATGGTCTTTTTGTACGATTTGTATTCCCAGGTTTGCGCTTGGGCAGCGCCGGCCAGTGTTGCCAACACAAGCGGGAGCGCCAGCGCCCATGGGCCGCAGGCCCGCGCGGGGTTCGAGCGTTGCGCAAGCTGCGAGATGAGTTTCGTGCGGTTCATGATCGTCCTTTCGATGGTGGGTTGGGTGAACGTGGGAAGAAAAGCGCGCGCCGCGTTCGGCGATGTCGGCCATGCCGTCAGCCGGGCACGAACTGAAAGTTGAACGAGGGCATGAAGCCGCTGTAGCTGCCGGCGCTGCGCTGGTTCTGGCCTGCTGCGGGCAGCACCTGCCACAGGTTGGTGTCGAGGAACGGCTCCTGGCCGCCGTTTTGCCGCCAGATGCCGGGGATGGGCACGTTGGGCGCCAGCACTTGCAGGCCGATCTGGTCGTTGAAGGCGATCGTCGTGGTGTCCAGCGGCGGCGGCCTGGGTGTGAAGCCGATGGGGAAGTTCAAGGCCACCGTCGTGTCGGCATTGGCTTGCGGCGTGAAGGTCTGGCCGACTTGCTCCACCGAACAGCAAAACGCACCGAAGCCGTTCTGGTAGCTGATGCGCATGCGCACAAAGCGCATCGGGCCGGTGACCGCGCCCACGCGCACGGTGGCTGTGGTCACCGTGCCGGGGCCGGGCGGTTGCATCGTCGGCTGGTTGGCCGCGGCGCCGGCCGACACCGTGAGCACCAGGCACGACGGCGCGCCCTGGAACGCAAACGGTTGCGGGAATGCAGCGTTGATCTGGATCACCAGGCCGTCGGCGCAAGTCACGCCGCTGGTGGGTGTGAAGTTGAGCGTGGGGCCGACGGTGGCGGCGGTGCCACCGCCGCCACCACCCCCATCGCCGCCCCCGCCGCAACCGGCCAGCAGCAAGGGCAGGGTGACGCCGGCGAGGGTCAGGGCCAAGCGCAATCGATGCGCGGGACGTGCCGGATGTACAGAGCGTGGGGAGCTTGCGGAGCGGGCGTGGAGGGATGTCATGTGAAGCAGTGCCTTCGTGCTGGGGGTGATCAAAAGAGTGCAAGAGTCGGCCAGGATCGCGCGGCCTTCAGCGCTGCTGCACCGGATACCACCAGCCGTTGGCACCCAGCACGTGGTACTGGCCCGACGCGTCCACGCCGTAGGTGTTGCCCTGGTACTGGTGCGTGGTGTTGGCTTGCCAGGTGTGCGGCAGTTGCATCTGCGCGCCGTTGGGCGCGGTGTAGCTGCTGTTGCCCATCAGGCCGCGGCCGGCTTCTTGCTGGTTGGCAAAGTAGCCGTCGCGCTGCGCCTGTTGGGCCTGGCCGCGTTGCGCCTGGGCTTGCTGCAGGCCTTGCCAGGCGGCGTGTTCCTTGGCCTGCATGTTGGCTTCGTTGCTGCGGGCATGGCGGATGCCGTCGGCCGAGAAGCCACGGGTGTAGATGTGGTTGTACGTGTAGGTGGGGAAGTCCATGGCCCGCTGGCCGCTGGCCTGCATCTGGCCCAGGTACTGGCGGTACGAGGCCTGCACCTGCGGGTCCTGCATGCGCTGGCGGACCATGTTGTTCGACGCCTGCTCGGCCTGGGCGACGATGTTGTTCATCGTCGCGATGGACTGGTTGAGCATCGCGCCGTAGTCCTGGGCGCGGGCGGGGTTGGCCGATAAAGCGGCAGTGGCGACGGCCATGGCCACGACGAAATGGGCGATGCGTTCTGTGCTCATGCTGCTCTGCCTTTGATGCGCCGCGGAATAGCGACAGGCAGAGGTTCTCAAGCCAGCGTTAGGAGATCGTTTGCCCTTTGGGCGGCTGGACCCCCTGAACGAGGGGTCGGCGGCGACGGGTCAGGGTCTGTGGTCCGGCTCGTTCAACACGGCCGTCACTGCATCGGCCAGCGCCAAGCGCTCGGCCTCGGCCCACAACGCCGCGGTTTGCACGGCGCCGAGTTGCAGCCGCACCAACCGCCGTACCTTGGCGACGTAGCGCTGGTCACCTGCCGTGAGCGAGCCGAAGTGCGCCAACCACTCGTGCGCGCTGGCCGCCAGCGCGGTGGCCGCGGCTTCGGGCCGGCGGCTGCGCGCCAGTGGCCGGGCCAGGTTCCATAGCGCCATCACCTGCATGTAGCGCGAGTACTGGCGCGTGGCCAGCCGCAACTGCATGCGGCCGTGTTGCACCGCCTGGCCCCAGCGCCGCGCGTGGTTGCAGGCGACGGCCAGGTTGTTGTACGCGTCGATCAGCAGCAACTGGTCGTCGAGCCGCTCGGCCGCTTGAGCGACGGCGGTGTGCATGGCCACGGCGTCGTCGAAGCGGCGCTGCACCTGCGCGCAGATGCCTTGCCCCATGCGCACGTCCCAAGCCTGGCGGGCCTCGCCGAGTGACTCGAACAAGGCCAATGCTTCTGCGTAGAACGGCAGCGCGCCCTCGGCATCGTGCCGGCCGAGCACCATCACTTCGCCGAGCAGGTTGAGCAGCTCGGCGCGTGTGTGGGGGTTGCCGCCGGCGTCGGTCAACGCCAGCGCGCGCCGCAGCGCGTTTGACAGGCCCTCGTCGCCGCGCACCCGGCTCTTCCAGCGCAAGCGCAGTTGAACCGCCAGCGCCGGGGCGAGCAGACGCGCGTCGTCGCCCGCCGCGGCAACGGCTTCGTCGGCCAACACCACGGCAGTGGCCGCATCGCCCGCTTCGTACAGGCGGCGGGCAAAGAGGCAGCGCGCGGCATGCACCTGCGCAGCGTCGGAGGCACCGGCGTCCGCAGGGCTCTCGCCCGAGGTGCCGGCGCGAACGTCGTCGAGCGCGGCCAGCCACAAGGTGCGCACTTGCGGCGGTACGCCGCGCCGCTCCCAGTGCGATTCGGTGGCCAGCGTCAAGGCCAGTGTTTGCAGTGGCTGCCCGTCTTCCAGGCTGCTGCGCAGCGCCTCGTGCAGGTTGGGCACCTCGGCCAGCGGCAACACGGCGGCATGGTTCTGGGCGAAGCGCAGGCACCAGTCGCGTTGGCGCACACGCAGTTGCAAGTGTTCGGTGGGAGCCAGCCGCTCGGCGACAAACTCGCGCACCATCTCGAAAAGGTGGTAGCGCATGCCACCGTCCGGCCCCAGTTCACTGCGCACCAGCGAATCGGCGACCAGCCGCACCAACACGTCGTGGGCGGCCGGCTCATCAGGCAAGCCACTCGCCGCGCACTCCGGCATTCGCCTTTCGGGCGGCCGAGCAGGCTCATGCCACACCGCGGCAGCGGCATCAGCGCTGAAGCCTTCGCGAAACACCGACAGCGCCGCCAGGCAGCGCTGGTCCTGCGGGCTGAGCAATTGCCAGCTCCAGTCGATGGCGGCGTCCAGCGATGCGTGGCGCGGCGCCCGTGCGGCGCGCGGCCCCTTGCGCGCCAGCAAGGCAAAGCGCTGGTGCATGTGGGTGTCCATCTGCGCGCGCATGTCGGCCACCGACAGCGCGTGCGCGCGCGACGCCGCCAGCTCGATGGCCAGCGGCACGCCTTCGAGTGCGGCGCACAGCGCTTCGATGTGGGCCCGGTTGCGCGCGTTCAGGTGAAAGCCGGCGCGCGCACCCTGGGCACGGTCCACGAACAGCGCCACGCTGGGGTTGGCGGCGCAGCTGGGCAGGTCGGCATCGGCGGCCGGCAGCGGCAGCGGCGGGACATCGAATGTGCGCTCGCCGTCCACGTCGAGCACCCGCCGCGAGCTGACCAGCACGCGCAACGCCGGCAGGCTTTGCAACAGTTGCTCCAGCACCTGCGCGCCGCCGGGGGCGACCAGCTGCTCAAAGTTGTCCAGCACCAGCAGCGCGGCGCGGCCATGCAGGAAGAGCTTGAGCTGCTCGACCGCATCGCCCTGCCCATCGGGCAGGCGCAACGCCGCGCGCAACCGCGCCGGCAGTTCATCGGGCCGGCTGCATTCGGCCAGCGCCACGAACGCCACGACCGCGTAGGCCTGGCGCTGGCGCCGTGCCACCTCGGCCGCCAGCCGTGTTTTGCCGGAGCCGCCGGGGCCCAACAGCGTGATCAGGCGATGCGAGTCCAGCATCCGTGCCAGCTGTTCCATCTCGACCTCGCGGCCGAAGAAGCGCGCCACGTACGACGGCAGCAGTTCCTGGCGGTCCGGCCGCAGCGTTTCGGTGGCCTGCAAGCGCATGCCCGGCAGCGTGGCGCTGATGGAAGCCTCGGGCGGCGGCGGCGCGTCGCCCGCCCGGCCGCCGGCGGGCGGGGCGATTCGATCCGCCAGCGCCGCCAGCCGCGAGCGCTCGTCGTCGATCCACTCGTCGTAGTGGCCCGGCAGCAACTCGCCAACGTACAACGCCTGCGCGGCCGCCCAATCGCGTTCGCGCACATGGGCCTCGAACTCCGCCACGTCGCAGCTGAAGCTGGCCGGGTTCAGGCGCACGCTGGCGCGATCCACCACCAGCACCTCGGCGGCACCGGGCGGCTCCAGCAAGCGGCGCAGCCCAAACAGCGCCTGGCGCAAGCGATTGCGGCCGGTGTCCAGGTCGGCATCGGGCCACAGCAGATCGATCAGTTCCTCGCGCCCGTGGGCGCGCTTCGGGTACAGCGCCAGCCGGGCCAGCAAGGCGGCGATTTTGCGGCTGCCGAACTGGGTGACGACCCGGTCCCCCGAGCTCGCGCGCAGCTGCCCCAGCAGTTCGATGCGCCAGGTGGCGGCGTGGTTGGCAAGGGGCAGGCGGGTGCGCACAGCCGCCATTGAACCACCGGCCGCGGGCCGCGTGAATCGCGCAGCGTTCGAACCCCCTCAAGCGGGTGGCGCGCGCAGGCTCACCACCGCCTTGACCCGCATCCCGCCGAAGCGCGCATCGAAGTAGGGCACGGCCTCGGCCATACAGGAAATCGGCCCGCTGATGCTCGACAGGCACACCCACAGCGAGGTGCCGCGGTCTTGCACGCGCGTGTCGCCATAACCATCGGCCGGGCGCGGTATCGCGCCTACCGGCGAGAAGCTCAGCGAGAGCAACTTGCCGTAGTAGGCGGTGTCGTCGAAGCCGCTGCCGGTGACGGCGTAGCGCACCCCACCGGCCACTTTGGGCACCACGACATACGCGACGGCAGAGTAGCTCTGGTCTTGCGCCCAGGTGTCGGTGGCGTAGTGGCCATCGACCGTCACGGTGTTCGGTTCGTTGTCCAGGCGCGGCGCAGGGCCGGTCGCGCCGGGGGCGGCGGCGGGATTCATCGTTCCGGCTCCTGTGCATGGTTGCCGCGGTGGGCGATGCACGCAGGTTCTGCTGCGGCCGTTAGGCGAACGTTAGCGGCGCCTGGCCGATGCTTCGGCCGGGAGGAAGATCGCGTCCTTGCGCATCAGGCAGCGCGCAGCAAATCGTCCGGCGCCGGGCCCGGCAGGTCGGCCCGGCAGATGACCAAGCCCGGCGCGCCGTGGCAGAAACCAGCCGTGGCCTCCAGCCGATCGGCGGCCTCCTGTCAGCCGCCTTGTTTGGGCCGCTTGCCCGGGTTTTTCTTTCGCGTCGACGAGCCTCGTTCCAGGCTGCGCTTTTGCCCGGTGGGTTTGGTCGGCGCGATGGGCCCGGCGGGTTGGGGGGTGAGGGCGGCCTTGTTGCTCATCGATGACTCCTGGAAACATCAAGCGCCGGCCAGTCGCGCCGACGCGGTTCGCGGGCGCCTCCCGACGGAAGGCAGTTCACGAACCCGGGGCGACCTTAGTTTTGCCGCGCCGCGGCGTCTGTTCGGCAGCCCACACAGGCCCGTTGTTGCAGCCTGCGCAAACCCCCGAGCGGCCGCGGGGCGCAACGCCAGGGTGGCTCAGCCCGTTGTTGCCGTCGCGGGGAGCGGATTTGAAAATGCCATCACCCCATCGTCGATCTTGCCGAAGCGCAGCGACACAATGTCCCGGGCGTAGTTCTGGTGCAGCTTCCACGGTGCCTTGGAGCCCTGCTTCGGAAACTTGTGCAGCGAGCGCTGCATATAACCCGAAGAAAAATCGAAGCACGGTTCATGCGTGATCGTCGGGTCGGTGTTGCGCGGCGTGCATTGCGCAAGCGCGCTTTTTTTCATGTGATTGAGCAGCCGGCAAACGTACTCGCAAGTCAGGTCGCACTTGAGCGTCCACGACGCGTTGGTGTAGCCGAACGCCACGGCGAGGTTGGGCACGTCGCTGTACATCATGCCCTTGTAGGTGAGCGTCTTGGCCGGGTCGACGAGCGCGCCGTCGACGCTGACCTGCAGGCCGCCCAGCACCTGCAGGTTCAGCCCGGTGGCGGTGACGATCAGGTCGGCCTCGATCTCCGCGCCGGACCGCAGCTTCAGGCCCGTCTCGGTGAAGGTCTCGATCTGGTCGGTGACCACGCTTGCGCGCCGGGCCTTGATCGCGCGGAAAAAATCGCCGTCCGGCACCAGGCACAGGCGCTGCTCCCACGGGTTGTAGCGCGGTGTGAAATGACGCTCGATGTCGAAGTGCGGGCCGAGGTGCGCCCGCACGCCGCGCAGCAGCAGTTTTTTGGCGCGCGCCGGGTTGCGCCGGCACAGATTGAAGAAGAACATGCCCAGCAACACCTGCTTCCAGCGTGTGAGGCCGTAGGCCAGCCGCGCCGGCAACACCCGCCGCAGCGCATTGGCCAGTGCGTCTTCGGCGGGCAGCGCGACCATCCAGGTGGGCGAGCGCTGCAGCATCGTCACGTGCGCGGCCGTCTGCGCCAGCGCCGGCACCAGCGTCACCGCGGTGGCGCCGCTGCCGATCACGACCACGCGCTTGGCTGCGAAGTCCACGTCGTCGGTCCACTGCTGCGGGTGGACGATGCGGCCCTTGAAGCGCTCGATGCCGGCAAACTCGGGTGTGTAGCCTTGCGCGTAGCTGTAGTAGCCGCTGCACATGAAGAGAAAGTTGCAGCGCATGCGCACAAGTTCTTGGGTCTCGCCGCGCTCGACATCCACCGTCCAGGCCGCCTCTGTCGACGACCACGCCGCGCGCTTGACGCGGTGGCCATAGCGAATCTTGCCGGTGATGCCGTGCTCCGCGGCCGTGTCCCGCACGTACTTCAGGATCGCCGGCCCAGCGGCGATGGATTTGGCGTCCTCCCACGGCCGGAACGAATAGCCCAGTGTGTACATGTCCGAGTCGGAGCGCACGCCAGGGTAGCGGAACAGATCCCAGGTGCCACCCAGGCGGTCGCGCGCTTCGAGAATAGCGTAGCGCTGGCCGGGACAGTGGGTCTGCAGGTGGCGGCCGGCACCGATGCCGGAGAGGCCGGCGCCAACGATCAGCACGTCGAAATGTTCCATCGTCATCGCTCCCGCCGGGGTGCTGCAAGCATCGCGGCCCACTCTACAGGATGCACGCGGCCGAGCCGAATGCGATGCGCCGTCGCCCGGTTGACAATCCGTCTCCATGACAGCCCCCACAGGACTCTTCGAAGGCACCGACGGCTCCGCCCGTTGCCTCTGGTGCCAGGCCACGCCGACTTACCAGCACTACCACGACAACGAATGGGGTTTCCCGGTCACAGACGACCGGCGCCTGTTCGAAAAGATCTGCCTCGAAGGCTTCCAGGCCGGCTTGAGCTGGCTGACGATCCTGAACAAGCGCAAGGCCTTTCGCCTTGCCTTTGCCGAGTTCGACGCGGAGCGCTTGGTGCGTTTTGATGAGCGCGATGTGGCGCGTCTGCTGGCCGACGCCGGCATCGTGCGCCACCGCGGCAAGATCGAATCCACCCTCAACAACGCCAAGCGCGTGCTGGCGTTGCGCGAGGCCTTCGGATCACTGGCCGCCTACGCATGGCGCTTCGAGCCCGCCGCGGCGTCGCGGCCGAAGCGCATCACCTTGGAGGCGTTGAAGTTGATGACCACGTCAGCCGAATCGGTGGCCATGTCCAAAGATCTGAAAGCGCGCGGCTGGAGCTTCGTCGGCCCGACCACGGTTTACGCTTTCATGCAGGCGATGGGGCTGGTCAACGACCATGTCGAAGGCTGCCACGTGCGCCAGCGCGCTTTGCATGCACGCGAGCAACTGCCGCCGGCGTGAGCGCGCCGTTCAGCCAGTCAGCCGCGCACCCAGTCGAAGCGCAACCGCTTCATTCAACAACGCGTTGACCGACACACCTTCACTGTCGGCGGCATTCTTGAGGCGCGAATACAAAGTTCGAGACAGGCGAAAGACGAACGATGCGGGAGCAGGTGCTACATCGTCGCGCCGAGTTGCCACGGCACGAATTCGTTCTGCCCGTAGCCGTGCACTTCGCTCTTGGTCTTCTCGCCCGACGCCGTGCGCAGCATCAGCCGGAAGATGCGCTCGCCCATTTCGTCGATGCTGGCCGTGCCGTCGATCACCTCGCCGCAGTTGATGTCGATGTCGTCTTCCTGCTTCAGCCACAGCGCGGTGTTGGTCGACAGCTTCAGCGACGGCGACGGCGAGCAGCCGTAGGCCGAGCCGCGGCCGGTGGTGAAGCAGATGAGGTTCGCGCCACCGGCCACCTGGCCGGTCGCCGACACCGGGTCGTAGCCCGGCGTGTCCATGAACACCAGGCCCTTGGCGGTGACGGGCTGGGCGTATTCGTACACATCCACCAGGTTGGTGGTGCCGCTCTTGGCGATCGCGCCGAGCGACTTTTCCAGGATGGTGGTCAGGCCGCCGGCCTTGTTGCCGGCCGAGGGGTTGTTGTCCATCTCGGCGTCCATGCGCTCGCAGTGCTGCTCCCACCAACGAATGCGCGCGAGCAGCTTGTCGGCCACCGCGGTCGAGACGGCGCGCCGCGTCAGCAGGTGTTCGCCGCCATAGATTTCGGGCGTTTCCGACAGGATGGCGGTGCCGCCGTGGCGCACCAGCCGGTCGACCGCCGCGCCCAAGGCGGGGTTGGCGCTGATGCCCGAATAACCGTCCGAGCCGCCGCACTGCAGGCCGACCATGATGTGGCTGGCGCTGACCGGCTGGCGCTGCGCGCGATTCGCTTCTTCCAGCATCCACTGCACCAGCTCGATGCCGTGCGCAATCGTCTTCTTCGTGCCGCCGGTCTCCTGGATGTTGAAGGTGTGCAGCGCGGTCGATGAACTCAGGCCCTCCTGTTCCATCAGCCCGGCGATCTGGTTGGTCTCGCAGCCCAGGCCCACGACCAGGATGGACGCGAAGTTGGCGTGCCGTGCATACCCGCCCAAGGTGCGGCGCAGCACCTGCAGCGGTTCGCCGTCGCTGGCCGTGGCACAGCCGCCCCCGTGCGTCAGCGCCACCACGCCATCGACATTCGGGAACGGGGCCAATGCCTCGGGGTGGATGTCGCGCCGGAAGTGGTCGGCAATCGCACGCGCCACCGTGGCCGAGCAGTTCACCGAGGTCAGCACGCCGATGTAGTTGCGCGTGGCCACGCGGCCGTCGGGGCGCACGTAGCCCATGAACGTGGCGGGCGCATCGACATAGGCCGTGGGCACGGCGCCGCGCCCGGCCTCGTGCTCGCGCGCAAAGCTGCTGAACTCCAGGTTGTGGGTATGCACATGCTGGCCGGGGGCGATGGCCTGCTTGGCGTTGCCGATGATCTGGTTGTAGCGCCGCACCGGCTGGCCGGCCGCGATGGCCCGCACCGCCAATTTGTGGCCGGGCGGGATCAGCCCGCTGACCGTGACACCCTCGCTGGCCAACACGGTGCCGCCCACCAGTTGATGGCGGGCGATCACGACATCGTCGGCCGGGTGGATGCGGATGATCGGGTTGTCCAGAACGGTGTTGGACATCGGTGATGCCTCAGGTTGTGTGCGCTAGGTCCCCGCCAGTCCCTTCAAGCCACGACTCACGCACGGGTCCCCGGGCGTAGAGTTGGCGCCCCTTGGGGGCAGGAGCGCAGCGACTGGGGAGCCTATCCATCAATCAGCGCCGGGTCCCACGCATGCACACGCTGGTGCTGCTCGCCCAGGCCCGCGATGCCCACCCGCATGTCGTCGCCGGGCTTGAGGAACACAGGCGGCTTCATGCCCAGGCCCACACCGGGCGGCGTGCCGGTGCTGATCAGGTCGCCGGGGTACAGCGTCATGAAGCGGCTGATGTAGCTCACCAGGTGAGCCACCGTGAACACCATCGTGCGGGTGCTGCCGTTTTGCACCCGCTTGCCGTTCAGCTCCAGCCACAGCGCCAGGTTCTGCGGGTCGGCCACCTCGTCGGCCGTCACCATCCACGGGCCGACCGGGCCGAAGGTGTCGCAGCCCTTGCCCTTGTCCCAGGTGCCGCTGCGCTCGAGCTGGTATTCGCGTTCGGACAAATCGTTGACGACGCAGTAGCCGGCCACAAACTTCAACGCATCGGCCTCCGACACGTAACGCGCCTTCGATCCGATCACCACACCGAGTTCCACCTCCCAGTCGCTCTTCACCGAGCCCTGCGGCAGCACCACGGCGTCGTTGCAGCCGATCAGCGCGCTGGTGGTTTTCATGAACAGCACCGGCTCGGCGGGAATCGGGTTGCCGGTTTCGGCGGCGTGGTCGGAATAGTTGAGGCCGACGCAGACGAATTTGCCCATGCCGCTCCAGGGCGGTGCGATGCGGCCGGGCGCCTCCACCAGCGGCAGGTTGGCCGGGTCGAGCTCGCGCAGGCGCTGCAGGCTGGTGGGCGACAGCGTGCTGGCCTTGATGTCGGGCAGCACCTTGGCGAGGCTGCGGGCGTTGCCTTGTGCATCCAGCAGCGCGGGTTGTTCGGCTCCCTTGGGGCCGTGGCGCATCAGTTTCATGGGGTTCTTTCTTGCAGTCAGAAGAGGGTTGGCGGGGATCAAAGGCCGTTGGCCTTGAGGACCAGCGAGTACAGCGACGTGGTTGCGCAAATGAAGAGCCGGTTTCGCTTGGTCCCACCGAAGCAGACATTGGCCACCGTCTCAGGGATGAGTATTTTGCCGATGAGGCGGCCGTCTGCCGCGTAGGCGTGCACCCCGTCATGCGCGCTCGCCCACAGGCGGCCCGCGCGGTCAAGCCGGAAGCCGTCGAACAACCCGTTGGTGCACCTGGCAAACAGCTTGCCCGACTCCAGCCGGCGGCCATCGCCGCTGACCTTGAACTGGCGAATATGCCGCGGCCCGTCGGGGTCGTGGCTGGCGCCGGTGTCGGCGATGTACAAAATCGATTCGTCGGGCGAAAACGCCAGCCCGTTGGGCTTGACGAAGTCGTCTGCCACCTTGTCGACCGCACCGCTCGCGGGGTCGATGCGGTAGACATGGCAGGCGCCGATCTCGCTCTCGGCCGGCTCGCCTTCATAGTCGGACAAGATGCCATAGCTCGGGTCGGTGAACCAGACCCCACCATCGGAGTGCACCACCACGTCGTTCGGCGAATTCAGGCGCTTGC
Source organism: Methylibium sp. (assembly GCA_031378125.1). Lineage (GTDB taxonomy): Bacteria > Pseudomonadota > Gammaproteobacteria > Burkholderiales > Burkholderiaceae_C > LGRD01. The sequence goes on from JANNDW010000076.1 coordinate 11,560, forward strand.
CTTGCCAACGGTCGGCCAGCACCGTGATGCGGCCGTCGTGTTCGGTGCGCGTCACGCGGCGCGTCAGGTGTTCGCAGGTGACCAGGCGCCCCTCGCGGTCCAGCGTGTTGCCGTTCGAGTTGTTCGACGGTTCGCGGAACAGACCCACCGTGCCGTTCAACTCGTCCAACCGCAGCATGCGGTTGTTCGGGATGTCCGACCACACCAGGCTGCGGTGCGCGGCAAACCAGGCTGGCCCTTCGCACCAGCGCCCGCCGGTCCACACCCGCTGCACGCGCTCGGGGCCGGCCAGGCATTGGCCGAACTCGGGCTCCAGCACCTCGAAACCGGTGCCCTCCAGGGTTCCGAAGGAAGTCATCACCTTGTCTCCTCGTTTGTCAGTTGGACAAGCCGCCATCGATCACTTGCGCCGTGCCGGTGGTGAAGGCCGATTCGTCCGAGGCCAGGTAGACCGCCAGCGCCGCGATCTCGGCCGTGGTGCCCAGCCGGCCCATCGGCTGGCGCGCCACGAAGGCGGCTTCGACCTGGGCCAGCGTCTGGCCACTGGCCCGGGCCTGCGCCGTCATGCGTTCGCGCAGCGAGGGCGATTCGACCGTGCCGGGGCAAATGGCGTTGCAGCGGATGCCGCGGGTGACGAAATCCGCCGCCACCGACTTGGTCAGGCCGATCACCGCGGCCTTGCTGGCGGCGTAGACAAAACGATTCGGCACGCCCTTGATGCTGGAGGCCACCGAGGCCACGTTGATGATGGAGCCACTGCCGTGCCGCAGCATGCCGGGCAGCAGCGCGCGGATCAGTCGGTACATGGAACGCACGTTGAGGTTGAAAGCGAAATCCCAGGCCGCTTCTTCGCATTCGAGAATGCTGCCGGCGTGCACAAAACCGGCGCCGTTGAACAGCACCTGCACGGTGCCGACTTCGGCGGCCAGGGCGATCACGGCTTGGGCGTCGGTCACGTCCAGGTGCCGGGCGGTGATGCCCGCGATCTGCGTCAACTCGGCCAGCGCGGCGCTGTTGATGTCGGTTGCGATCACGCGCGCACCTTCACCCGCAAACGCTTCGGCGGTGGCCCGGCCGATGCCCTGGCCCGCGGCGGTGACCAGCGCGGTCTTGCCGGACAGTCGTGTTGTCATGCAGGAGCCTCCTTCTGGTCGAGCATTGTGCCGGCCGATCCCGGTGGGTGCCCGTGGGTGCCTGTGGGTACGGGCCCAGAGCGCACAAAAAGGTCAAGTGGCCTTACCAATTAACCGCAGGATAGGGGGGCGTCGGGCGGGCGTCAATTGTGGGAAAACCCGTTGCGGCGGTGCTTGAGCCAGCGGGGCCGCCGCGGGCAGCCGCTTGGGGTTCATCAACCGGCACAATCGTGGTTTTCGACTGCGGGTCAGCACCATGTCCAAGCGCTGGGTTCGTTTCATGCACGCCGGGGTGGCGCGGTTCGGCCAGATCGAGGCAGAGCGGGTGCTGGAGTTCACCGGCTCGATGTTCGACAACCCGATGGCGTCCGGGCGCGCGCTGCCGCTGGCCGATGTGAAGCTGCTGGCGCCCACCCAGCCCACGAAGGTCGTCGCGCTGTGGAACAACTTCAAGGCGCTGGGCGACAAGCTCAAGCTGTCGGCGCCGCCCGAGCCGCTGTACTTTCTGAAGTCGCCCAACTCGTTCCTCAATCCGTTCGAGACCATCGTCAAGCCACCCGGCGACGGCAAGGTGGTGTTCGAAGGCGAGCTCGGCATCGTGATCGGCAAGTTCAGCAAGAACGTCATCGAGGTCGAGGCCCTCGAGCATGTGTTCGGCTACACCTGCGCCAACGACGTGACCGCGGCCGACGTGCTCAACCGAGACCCGAGCTTTGCGCAATGGGTGCGGGCCAAGGGCTACGACACCTTCTGCCCATTCGGTCCCTGCGTTGCCACCGGGCTGGACCCGGCCACGCTGGCCGTCAAGACCACGCTCAACGGCGACCTGCGGCAGGACTACCCCATCAGCGACATGCGTTTTTCGGTCGCGCAGCTGGTGAGCCTGATCTCGCACGACATGACGCTCTTGCCCGGCGACATCATCCTGTGCGGCACCTCGGTGGGCGTGGGCTCAATGAAGCCCGGCAGCACCGTCGAGGTCGAAATCAAAGGCATCGGCAAGCTCAGCAACCGCTTCGAATAGCCCATCTCGGACAACACATTCGGGCAACCCTTCGGGCAACACATTCAGACAACCCATTTTCGGACCCATATTTCCTGGAGCTTTGACCCTCATGAAAATTGCAATCATCGGTGCCGGTGCCATCGGCGGCTACGTCGGCGTGAAGCTGGCGCTTGCTGGTGAAGACATGACCTTCATCGTGCGCGGCGCCAACCTCGCGGCCATTCGCAAAAACGGCATCAAGCTGGTGATGCACGACGGCAGCGAGCACATCGCGCGCAACGTCAAGGCCACCAACCACTATGCCGAGGCCGGCGTGCAAGACATGGTGATTCTGGCGATGAAGGCGCATCAACTGGAGGCCGTGGCCAACGACGTGCCGCAACTGCTGGGCCCGAACACCAGTGTGGTGACGATGCAAAACGGCGTGCCCTACTGGTACTTCCACAAGCATGGCGGCGCGCTGGCCGGCAGCCGATTGCAAAGCGTCGACCCGAGCGGGTTGATCGGCGAGAAGATCCCCGCCAGCCATGTCATTGGCTGCGTGGTGTACCCCGCGTCCGAGCTGGTAGAGCCGGGCGTGGTGCGCCACATCGAAGGCGACCGCTTCCCGGTCGGCGAGCTCGACGGCAGCACCAGCGAACGTGTCACGGTCATCGCCAACACCTTCATCAAGGCCGGCTTCAAGGCGCCGGTGCTGGACAACATCCGCGCCGAGATCTGGCTCAAGCTGTGGGGCAACCTCACCTTCAACCCGATCAGCGCGCTGTCGCATTCGACCCTGGTCGACATCTGCCAGTACCCGCTGACCCGCGAGCTGGCCGCCAACATGATGGCCGAAGCGCAAGCCGTGGCCAACAAGCTCGGCATCACGTTCCGCGTGTCGATCGACAAGCGGATTGGTGGGGCCGAGAAAGTGGGCAAGCACAAGACCTCGATGCTGCAGGATGTGGAGGCGGGGCGGGCGCCGGAGATTGATGCCTTGGTCGGGTCTGTGGTCGAACTGGGCAAGCTGACGGGCACGCCGACACCGCACATCGATGCGACGTATGCGCTGGTCAAGTTGCTGGGCAAGACGATGGAAGAGGAGAAGGGGCGGGTGAAGATGTCGGCTTGAGGGCTGCGGATCTTCAGATGTGTGGGGCGCCCGCGTGCGAAGGTTTGCGCGAGCAAAGCCGCGGGCGGCAGGCGTGCTCCGCTTCACTTCGGCGGTCGGCGGGTACGCCGACTGCCTTCCGGTGCTCGGTCTCCTGGCCCGTCGCCGAACTCGCTTCGTTCGCTGCGCTCACTACGCTCAAACAGGCGGCGACAAGTCAGTCCACGAAGCGCGCTGCGCGCGCGGGCCACGAGCCCTGTGCTCCTCCGCGCCGAAGAGGCGCTGCGCCCACCCGCCGCCCGCGGCTTTGCTGGCAGAGTGGGTTGACTGTGCATGTCAAAGACTGGTGGTCGCCACTGGCAAAGTCAATGCGGCGAAATAGCGCATCGCCACGACTGGTAGGCTGTCATTCACTTCACGTTGGAGCCTATGCGTATGACACCGCGCCAATGCGAGATTGCCGCCGAATCGTACACGGCCTGCCTGCTGGCGCAATCAGGCTTCGATGTTCTCGTTCAGTACGGAGCGAATCAGCCGCACTACGATTTGGTCGCTGTAAAGGACAAGCGCATCGTTCCAATATCTGTCAAAGGCAGCCAAGACGGTGGCTGCATACGACCGTTGCAAGGTCCACGCCGTGGACGGCGAAGAAGTTCTTGCCAAGGCTCACAAGCTGGCTCGTTGACCCCGTTTCGCTTCCTTCAACCGGCTGAGGCCGAGCTTCTGAAGGATGTCGCTTACTACTCGGCGGTCCGCCCTGAACTGAGTTCCAGACTGAGCGAGCCACTTTATGCAAAAGGTGGCCAGTACCTGATAGTGGTACCATCAGAAGATGAAGCGAAAGCACCAGCCCACGCTCGACTTGCTCTTCGCCCGCCCCACAAGCGGCAACGTCCAGTGGCGCGATGTCGAAGCGCTGTTCGTAGAACCGGGCGCCGAAGTCAGCGAGCGAGAAGGGAGCCGTGTGGCTGTTGTCTTGTTTGAAGAGGTTCGGGTTTTTCACCGGCCACATCCGTCTCCAAATACGGACAAGAGTGCGGTGGCGAGCATCCGCAAGTGGTTGGAACAACATGGGGTTGAGCCATGAATGTCATGACAGTGGACGGGTATCGCGCCAAGATCGAATACGACGAGGAGCTGGACCTCTTTCGAGGCGAGATTCTTGGGCTCAGTGGGGGCGCGGATTTTTACGGCAAGAACCCCAAGGAACTTCGTACCGAATTCAAGAAGTCGCTCCAGGTCTTTCTGGAGGTGTGCAAGGAAAAGGGCCTTGAGCCGCGGCGCCACTTTTCGGGAAAGTTCAACTTGCGCATTTCGCCCGAGTTGCACGAGAGACTTGCCATCGAAGCACAGGCTCAGGGCAAGAGCATCAATACCCTTGCGCAAGAGGCGCTGCTGGAGCGGGTGGCCTCTTGAGCGCCCCAGGGCCGGCCGAAGCCGGCCGGCCCCCGCGGGAATCAAGGAAAGGGGCAAAGCCACACTTCTTTGAGAGGGAGAGGGTCAAGCCGTTGTCGGTGCCAGCGGCTGCCAGTTGCTGCCGTTCGCCTCACCCAGACTCCCGCGCCCCGCGCCCGTAGATCAGCAGCATCACCACGATCACCACGCCGTAGATGATCTGGCGCCCGGCTTCGGGCATCTGCAGCACGGCGAGCATGCTTTGCAGCAGCACGATCAGGATCACGCCGGCGATGGTGCCGATGAAGGTGCCGCGGCCGCCCAGGATGTTGGTGCCGCCCAGCACCACCGCGGCGATGGCCGGCAGCAGGTACGGGTCGCCCATGGCCTGGTAGGCGTTCGACGAATAACCGGCGATCAGCACGCCGCCAAAAGCCGACAGCACGCCGCACAAGGTGAAGCAGCCGATCAGCACGCCCCGGGTGGGGATGCCAGACAGGTAAGCGGCGCCCTCGCGGTTGCCGATGGCATAGATGTAGCGGCCGAAGCTGGTGTACTTGAGCATCAGCATCACCACGCACGACACCGCGGCCCACACCAGCACCGCGTTGGGCAGGCCCAAGCTGCGTTGCGTGGCCAGCACCTGCATCAGCGGTGTGGCTTTGTCCTGCGGCGCGAAGCCGCCGGTCTGCAACACCATCAGCCCCTGCAGCACCGCGTTCATGCCGAGCGTGAAGATCATCGAAGGGATGCGCAGGTAGGCCACGCCCAGGCCGTTGATCAACCCGACCGCCAGGCCGCAGCCCAGCCCCACCGGAATCGCCCAGCCGGGGCCCAGCGTGCCGGCCGCAAAGGTGGCCATCATGCCGCCGGTGGTGACGGTCCAGGGCACCGACAGGTCGATGTGCCCGAGCAGCACCACCAGCATCACGCCGGCCGCGATGATGCCGAAAAACGCGCCCACCTGCAGCTGCTGCAGCAAGTAGGTGAGCGAGATGAAGTTGATGTTGATGAAACTGCCGATGAGCAGCAGCAGCAGCGAAAAGCTGAACGCCACCAGCGGCGGGTTCTTGATGAAGCGCGACCACACCGACGCCGCCGGCGTGGCCGATGTGGGTGTGCTGACGGTCGAGGGGTTCATCAACCGAACAACTCCAGCCGGTTGCGGATGCGCAGCACCCGCAGCGCGCCCAGGCTCACCGCCGCGAGCAGGATGAAACCCTCGAACAGGGGCTGCCACAAGGCCGGCGCGTCGAACACGAACAGCAGGTCGCCGATGGTGCGCAACACGAAGGCGCCGATGATCGAGCCCACCATGCCGCCCGCGCCGCCGTACAGCGAGGTGCCGCCGATCACCACCGCGGCGATCGAGTTCAGCGTGTACAGGTTGGCCTGCGGCGCACTCGCTTCGCCGGACAACGAGATCAGCGACAGCAGCAGCCCGGCCATCGAGGCCAGCAGCCCCGCCAGCGTGTAGGCGACGAACTTCGAGCGCTTGATGTCGACGCCCGACAGATAGGCCGCGCCTTCGGCCGACCCGGCCGCATAACAACCGCGCCCGATCAGCGAGCGTCGCAGCGGCAGCCAGATCAGCAACACCACGCCCGCCAAGACGACCAAGGTGGTGGGCACGACGCCGAAGAGGGTTCGGGTCAGCGCGTCCGACAAGCCTTCGCTGACTTCGCCGCCCGGTGCCGGCCGCACCAGCAAGGCGATGCCGAAGTACACCGCGCTGGTGGCCAAGGTGGCGATGATCGGCTGCAGCCGGCCCAGCACGACCAGCGATGCGTTCAGCGCACCGGCGGCCAGGCCGGTGGCCAGCACGCCCAGCACGCCGAATGCCACGCCGAGCGGCGTGCCGTTGACCAGCACCGACGACACGCAACACGACAGGATCATCACCATGCCGACCGACAGGTCCAGCCCGCGCGTGATGACGGGCAGCGTCTGCGCCATCGCCACCAGCGCCAGCAGCACCGCCTTGTTCGAGGCGGTGGTCATGATGTTGGCCGAAATGGCGCGCGGGTGCTCGGCCAGGAACACGCTGAACATCACCGCGAACACGCCCAGCGCCACCAGCGGCAGGGCGTTTTGGCGCAAGTGAATGGACCAGTCGGAGCGCATGGTGCCGGGCCGGGTGTGCGAGCGGATGCCGCGCGCGCTAAGCCGCCAGCTGCTCGCCCGCAGCGAGATTGAGCGCCGCCGCGACGATGTTGGTTTCGGTGATCGCATCGCCTTCGAGCACCCGCGTGATCGCACCGCCATACATGATGAGCACGCGGTCGCACAGGCCGATCAGTTCTTCGTAGTCGGTCGAGTACAGCAACACCGCGACGCCCTCGGAGGCGAGCTGGCGCAGCAGCCCATAAAGCTCCTGCTTGGTGCCCACGTCGATGCCGCGGGTCGGGTCGTTCAGCAAAATCACGCCGGCATTCGTCATCAGCCACTTGCCGATCACGACCTTTTGCTGGTTGCCGCCCGACAGCGTGGCCACCGCATCGCTGGCCGCACCGATCTTGATGCGCAGCTTGGTGATCGCACCAGCCACGCCTGCGCTTTCAGCGCGGCGGTTGACCCAGCCGCCCGCGCTGAGCCGGCTGAGCGCGGCCATCGACAAATTTTGCGCAATCGACATCGGCAGGATCAGCCCTTCGGTCTTGCGGTCTTCGGGGATCAGCGCCAGAGCGAGTTCGGGCGACTTGGCGCGGGCCGGGCTCATCCGCGTCACGGCCTTGCCATTCACGGCCAGTTGGCCGCTCACACCGCGCAGCACGCCGAACAAGGCCAGCATCAGCTCGCGCTGGCCTTGGCCGTCCAGGCCGCCCAGGCCAACGATCTCGCCCTGGCGGATGGCAAGGGTGATGTCTTTCAGGCGGTCGCCCCAGCCCAGCCCGCTGGCCTGCAGGCGGGTGGTCGCGCCGGCGGGCAACTTCGGTTTGGGTGGATAGGTCTTGGCCAGGTCACGACCGATCATCAACTGCACCACCTGGTCGTCGGAGCGCGCACCGGTGGCAAAGGTCTCGACATGGCGGCCGTTGCGAAACACCGAACAGGTGTCGGCCAGCGCCTTGATCTCGTGCATGCGGTGCGAGATGTACAGAATCGCCAGGCCCTGATCGCGCAGGCCGCGCAGGATGGTGTAGACCTTGTCGACATCGGCGGCCGTCAGCGCCGAGGTGGCTTCATCGAGAATCAGCAGGCTTGGTGCACGGCCCAGCGCCTTGGCGATCTCCACCATCTGGCGGCGCGACAACGGCAGGTTGCGCACCAGTTCGAGCGGGTGAATGTCGGCGCAACCCACCCGTTCGAGCAAGGCTTCAGCACGTTGGCGCTGGGCCCGCTGGGCCACGAAGCCCCAGCGGTTCGGCGCGTTGGTGAGCAAGATGTTGTCGGCCACCGACAGGTCCGGGATCAGCGACAGCTCCTGGAACACGCAGACGATGCCGTGCCGCCCAGCCTCGATCGGCGACTTGAAGGCAACCGGTGCGCCGGCGAAGCTCATTTGCCCGGTGTCGGGCTGCACCACGCCGGCGATGGCCTTGATCAGCGTGGACTTGCCCGCGCCGTTTTCACCCAGCACGGCATGGATGGAGCCGGCCGCGCAGGCGAAGTCGACCTGGTCCAGCGCGGTGACGCCACCGTAGCGTTTGGAGATCGCGCGCATTTGCAGCAGGTTGGCAGATTCCACAGGCAGCGCTCAAGAAAAACCCGGAAGCCCGAGCGGCGTCCGGGTTGGCCGGGTGAGTCGGTGCATCAAGCGCCCGTGGTCGCTCAATGCGATGGGAGCCGCAATCCGGACTATTGGTTCGACTCGGTCTGCTTCATGATTTCCACCGCCGTCAGGTTCACGTTGCAGGGCGGGAATTCATTCGGCGTGAAAAAGTTGTCCGGCAGGTCGGGGAAGTAGTTCACCCCCGCCTTCAGGCCCGCCGTTTCCACATACGGAATCGGCACCGAGATGTACTGCGGCAGCTTCTGGCCCTGCAAGGCGGCCAGCGCGGCCTTCAGCGAAATTGCCACCAGCCCCGGCGACTGCCCGGCCGATGCGCCCTTGAGGCCGTCCTTGCCGTGCAGGGCCATCAGCTTGCGGTAGCCGTTCTCGGCCTCGCCTGCGACCGGAATGAACGGGTGTTTGGCCGCCATCAGCGCACGCACCGCACCGGTGGAGCCACCTTGCACGAACATGCCGTTGAACTTGCCGTGCACCGCCACCGCGTCGGCCACCACTTTTTGCGCGGTGCCGTCGTCCCAGTTACCGACCACTTCGATGATCTGCGCGTCCTTGTACTTCTCCATCACCTCGCGAAAGCCCAGGTGGCGGTCACGGTCCACCGAGTTGCCGGGCAGGCCGCGCACCTCCAGGATCTTGCCGCTGGTGGCCTTGTTCGACTCCAGCCAGCGGCCCATCATGCGGCCCATTTCGAACTGGTCTTCGTTGACCTGGATCACCTCGTCGGTGTCGAGCACGTTGTCGAAAGGGATCAGCACCACACCGGCTTCCTTGGCACGCTTGATCACCGGCTTGAAGGCGGTGGGCGAGACGGCGATGGTGAGGATGGCGTCGAAGCCGGCGTTGATGAAGTTGTCGATCGCGCCGATTTGCGCGGCCACGTCGGTGCCGGTGGAGACGATCTTCAGCTCCTTGATCAGTGGCTTGATCTCGGCCGTGTTGGCATACGCCTTCAGCGACTTGATCATCTGGATGCGCCAGGTGTTGCCGACAAAACCATTGGCCAGCGCAATCCGGTACGGCCCCTTCTTGGCCGGGTACTGAATCGTCTTGGTGTCCTTGGCGAAGGGCTTGAAGCACTCCGGCAGGTAGGTTTGGGCCCAGCCCCACTGCGGCACCGAGGCCAGCACGGCACCGCCGATCAGCATGTCTCTACGCTTGAGCATCGCTTGTCTCCTTGTGTGATGGGATCGGGTCAAACGCTCTTGGAGGACACTGCCGACGGCTGTTGAACGTCCGCGCCGGTGTCCAGCGCCGCACAGTATTCCGACGCGTATGCGGTGTCAATGAAGGGTGATCCCTAGCGAAGACGCGCGCGCGGCGAGGCGCCGAGTTCGGGCTCCCCAACACACCAGCCAGGGGCGTAGACTGTTTCTCAGTCACCGGTTCAACGTGAATGCTTTGGAGGCCGCCATGAAAATACTGATCGTCAACGGCAGCATTTGGGACGGCGCCGGCAACGCGGCCTACGCCGGTGAGGTGCTGATCGAGGGCCGTTGCATCGAGGCGATCGCGCGTGGCACCGGGCGCATCCCGGCCGATGGCGCGCTGCGCCTGGACGCACGTGGCATGACCGTGATGCCCGGCCTGGTGGAAGGCCACGCCCACCTGTCGTTCTGCGGCGCGACCAAGAACACCGATCTGGGCGACATCCCGCCCGAAGAGCATGTGCTGGAAACGATGCACAACGCCCGCACGCTGCTGGAGGCCGGTTTCACCAGCGCCTTCAGCGCCGCCAGCGCCAAGATGCGGCTCGACGTGGTGGTGCGCAACCAGATCGAGGCCGGGCGCATTCCGGGGCCGCGGCTGCGTGCCGCTGGCCCCGAGATCACCGTCACCGCCGGCCTGGGCGACGACAACCGCCTGCACATGGCGCGCGAAAGTTTTGGCCTGGTGGCCGACGGCCCCGAGGCCATCGCCCGCGCGGTGCGCCTGTGCATTCGCGAGGGTGTCGACAACATCAAGCTCAACATCTCCGGCGACGACTTCGTGCCGGCGGCGAAGGGCGGCATGACCGTGATGCGCGAAGCCGAAGTGCGCATGGCTTGCGAAGTAGCGCACTGCTTCGGCAAAAAGGTGGCCTCGCATTCGCGCGCATCGAATGCGGTGCTGCGGGCGCTGGATTGCGGTGTCGATGTGATCTACCACTGCGAGTTTGCCGACACGCAGGCACTGGACCGGCTGGAGGCTGCGCGCGACCAGGTTTTCGTTGGCCCGGCCATCGGCCTGATCCACAACACCCTGCACGAGGCCGAGCCCTTCGGCATCACCCGTGCGATGGCGCTCGATCTCGGCATGGAGCGCTGCATCGAGAACGCCCAGCGCACTTACGAACAAATGCGCAAACGCGGCATCCGCGTGGTCATTGGCGGCGACTACGGTTTTGCCTGGACGCCGCAAGGCACCAATGCGCGCGACATCGAACACTTCGTCAAGCTGTTCGGCTACTCGGCCAGCGAGGCGCTGCAATGCGCCACCCGCATCGGCGGCGAGCTGATGGGGATGCAGGTCGGCCAACTGAAGGAGGGATGGCTCGCGGACCTGCTGATCGTCGACGGCGACCCGCTGCAGGATGTGCGCGTGCTGCAGGACAAGGCGCGCCTGAAGCTGATCATGAAGGATGGCGCGAGCGTCAAGGATTTGTTGACCGCGGCGAGTCGGGCCTGACGGGCCGGCTGGCGCGAACGATCATTCCACACAGAGGGAGTGCGTCCACGCGAAGGGATGGCACGTAAATCCGTCAACCACTGTGTCGCAAGGAGATGCCATGAGTGCCGTTCCAGCCAGCCCCAAGCCCGTTGTCGCGCAAGGTCGCCGGCGCGGATTTCTGTCCGCCCGGGATGAATGTGACACCATCGATCTGCGCATCCAGGGCCAGCTTCCCGACTGGCTGACCGGCAACTACCTCCTCAACGGACCCGCGCAGTGGGACTTGCCCAAGTCTTCGTACGCGCACTGGTTCGACGGCCTGGCGATGCTGCACGGCTTTCGCATCCAGCCGGGCCAGGTGCGCTACCGCAGCCGCTTCCTGCGCTCGCAGGATTGGCGGCAATCGCACGCCGCCGGCCGGCCCGAACTGGGCGGTTACGACACGCCGGTGTCGGGCGGGCTGCTGTCGCGCATCGTGCATGTGTTCAACCCGCGGCGCACCGACAACGGCTGCGTCGTGGTGATGTGCCAGGACGGTCAGTGGTTTGCACTGACCGAGTCCGACCGGGTGACCCGCTTCGACGGCGAGACGCTGGAAACACAAGGCGAACTGAGCTGGACCGAGGGCGACAAGCTGCCGCTGATGGCCACGCACCCCTGCATCGATGCCCAGGGCCGCTGGTGGAATGTGGGCGTGAGTCTGGGGCGCAGTTGCGAGTACGTGCTGTTCACCAGCGACACCCAAGGCCGGCGTAACGTGAAAGCGCGCATCCCGGTCCAACGCGCCGGCTACCTGCACGCCTTTGCGCTGACCGCGACGCACGCCGTCATCTGGGAATGCGCCTGGCGCGCCCACCCGTTGCGCTTCCTGTTTGCCGCCGAGTCGTACGCGCACCACTTTGACTGGATGCCCGAGGGCGGCTCGCGTTTGCACACGGTGCGCCTGTCGGACGGCAAGGTGCGTTCGTGGGACGCGCCGCCGCTGGTGCTTTTCCACGCCAGCCAGGCCTTCGACGCGGGTGACGACGTGGTGGTCGACCTGTGCCTGGACGATGGGCCGGTGGTCGAAGAGTTCCACATCACGCGGCTGCGCGCCGGCATGCCGGTGAAGTCCACGCGGGCGCGGCACACCCGCTTCGTGCTCGCGCCGGGGTCCACCACGGCGCGTGAAGAAGCGCTGCCGGGCCGCTTCGAACTGCCGCAGATCAACCCCACGGTGGCAGCGCGCGGCCAGGCGCGCTACGTATGGGGCGCCACCACCGCCGACAGCACGCCCGGCGAGTTCTTCAACCGCACTCTCAAGCTGGACCACCAGACCGGCCACATCACCCAGGCCGGCAACGACGACGCGCTGGCGCTGGAACCGCTGTTCGTGCCCAACCCGAGTGGCACGGCCGAAGACGACGGCGTGCTGCTGGTGCACACGCTGGCCGACGGCGACCCCGGCTCACGCATTCGCGTACTTGACGCCGCCACGTTGGCCGAGCGCGCGGTGATCGAGGTGCCGCATGTCATTCCGTTCGGTTTCCATGGGGCGTGGAAGGGCGATGGCGGCCTGAGGGCGTGACACGCGAAGCCTCGGCACAGTCGTTCAGGCGTTCGAAGTCTTCGATGGAATGAACGCAATTCGAGACAATGCGTTCCTCCCCTGGACCAGGCCAGCCAGCCATGCAACTCGACATCTTCGAACACAGCCGCGACATCATGCTGCGCAACGATGTGTTGCACGCGCTGGAGCGTGGCGATGTTGCCGAGGCCGCGGCGGCATGGCAACGGTTCACCGGCGAATACCCGCTCGACATCAGCTTGCACCCGTTGGACGTTCTGATCGCCGCGTTGGCGCAAAGAACAGCCGATGTGTTCCCGCACCACGATGCCCTGCGCGAGACACGCCTGCGCTTGATCGACGAGGTCGAGCCCGCCGCGCTGCGCCTGTTCGGGGAGGCGGCGGGCAGGGCGTGGCTGGTGCCGCTGTGGCGGCAGACGGCCGAGCGGGCCGCGCCGCTTGCGTTCATCGCCGGCAAAAACGAGGACCATGCGGCACCGCTGTGGCTGCGTGCCGGTGAATGGGCGCAGGCGACATCCGCCGTGGAAGGCATCGAGTCGTGGCGCCGCATCCCCGCCCCATTGGCCTGGATGGCCGAGGCCCGCTGCCGGCTGGGTGCCGCGGCGGCACGTGACGGTGGCCTGGAAGCGAACTGGGGCCTGCTCGCCGAACTTGCGTGGCTCTCGCTGGCCCGGTTCGATGCGCTCACACAAGGGCTCGCCGACCCGATGCTCGCCCGGCTGCGCAAGAAGTTCGACGCGAGCTTCGAGGGCACCGTTGAAAGTGCAGGCGACGTGGACGACCTTGCCTGGTTTCCGGCCTGGGTGCTGACCGAAGAACCGGGCCTGGCGCGCTGCTTGGGCCAGGCCCATCCCTCGCTGAACACCGAGCCCGAGCGCGCCACGCGGCTGATGCTGGACCTGCTGAGCCTGGAGCGGCAGGGCCGCCACCACGACATGGTTGCCAAGCGCAAGCTGCTGCGCGACGCGAGCGCATCGCTCTACGCTGCCTACATGAAGACGCGCTGAACCGGGCGCCGTTTGCTGCCCAATACACTCGATTCGCTCTGATCAACCAAAGAGCCTTCGACCCTGCTCAATCCCACCGGTATCGCATGGGTCGGCCTCTACGCCCAGCATCTGCCCACGCTCACCGACTTCTACAAGAACACTATCGCCTTTCGCGTGCTGGAGCGCTCCCGGGAGGGGTCGTCCGTTGACCTGCTCGGCTCACGTCCATGAGGGCCGAGAGTGTCGGCCGACCGGCTTCGTTCATGCCCGGGGACGGAGCCCCGGGCGCACTCCCCCGAGCCGGAAATACCGGCTCTCCTCCTGTACTTCTCTCCGCCGGTCACCCGACGCCCTCGGCCTGCCACCGTGGGGTGCTCCGCGTTGAAAAGCCCGATACACCACACCGCTACAGGATCAGGCCGGTGGGGCGCTCTGCGTAGCGAAGTAAAGGAGGAGCCGAGGCAAAGGCCGACGGCGGGGGACATTCGCGGAGCAGAGCGCCCCGCCGGCCTGATCCCGCACTACCGGCGCAGCACCACATTGAAGTCTCTGAACGCAAGACTGTATGAGACCGGCGTTGCGCGCAACCGGCCGCCGAATGGAATGCGCCGGGCGGCACCCCGGCGTCAAATCACCTTCGCCGCTCGCAGCCCGTCAATGTCTGCCTTGCCGTAGCCCAGCTCCAGCAACACCTCGTCGGTATGCTCCCCCAGCAGCGGCGAGCGTGTCACGTCGGTGGCGCTGTCCGACATCTTGATCGGGTTGCCCACGCTCAGGTACTTGCCGCGTGTGGGGTGATCGACCTCGACGATGGTGCCGGTGGCGCGCAATGAAGGATCTTCGGCGATCTCCTTCATCGACAGGATCGGGCCGCAGGGAATGTCGTATTGGTTCAGGATGTCCATCGCCTCGAACTTGTCCTTCGTCATGGTCCACTGCTCGATGCGCGCGAAGATCGGCTTCAGGTGCAGCAGGCGCGCCGCCGGTGTGGCGTAGGCCTCGTCGGTGATCCAGTCTTCCTGGCCAATCACTTTGCACACCGCCGGCCACACGGCCGCCTGGGTGATGAAGTAGATGTAGGCGTTGGGGTCGGTCTCCCAGCCCTTGCATTTGAGAATCCAGCCCGGTTGACCACCACCCGACGCATTGCCGGCGCGCGGCACGGCATTGCCGAACTTGCCGTCCGGGTACTGCGGGAACTCGTGCAGGGTGCCGGTGCGGTCCAGCCGCTGCTGGTCGCGCAGCTTCACCCGGCACAGGTTCAGCACGGCGTCCTGCATCGGCGCCAGCACCTTCTGGCCGCGGCCGGTGGTGTTGCGCTGGTAGAGCGCGGCGACGATGCCCAGCGCCAGGTGCAAGCCGGTGCCGCTGTCGCCGATTTGCGCGCCGGTGACCAGCGGCGGGCCATCGTCGAAGCCGGTGGTCGAGGCCGAACCGCCGGCGCATTGCGCGACGTTTTCGTACACCTTGCAGTCTTCGTACTTGCCCGGCCCGAAGCCCTTGACCGAGGCCACGATCATGCGCGGGTTGAGCCTCTGGATGTGCTCCCAGGTGAAGCCCATGCGGTCCAGCGCGCCCGGGGCGAAGTTTTCCACCAGCACGTCGCAGGTCTTGATCAGCCGGTCCAGCACCTCCTTGCCCTTGGGGTCCTTGGTATTGACGGTGACTGAACGCTTGTTGTGGTTCAACATCGTGAAGTACAGGCTGTCCACGCCCGGGATGTCGCGCAACTGGCCGCGCGTGGCGTCGCCCTCGCCGGCCTTTTCGATCTTGATCACGTCGGCGCCGAACCACGCCAGCAATTGGGTGCAGGTGGGGCCCGACTGCACGTGCGTGAAGTCGAGGATGCGGACGCCGTCCAGTGCTTTGCTCATGGCTTGCTTCCTACAAGGTTTGAATGGGGAGGATCTACGCAGGCTGCGGGCGCGCGGTTTGCAGCAGGCGGCCGATCAGCGGCCAGAAAAGCAGCACCAATGCCAGCGAGGTGATGCCGCCCACCAAACCGTTCGACCAGAAGATGGCCATGCTGCCTTGCGACAGCAGCATCGCCTGGCGGAAGCTGGCTTCGGCCATGTCGCCCAGCACCAGCGCCAGCACCAGCGGCGCCAGCGGGTACTTGAGCTTCTTGAACAGGTAGCCCAGCAGGCCGAACACCAGCATCATCCAGACGTCGAACATCGAGCTGTGCACCGTGTAGGCGCCGATCGCGCAGATGACGATGATGACCGGCGCGATCACCGAAAACGGAATGCGCAAAATCGCGGCCCAGAACGGCACCGTGGTCAGCACCACGATCAGGCCGACGATGTTGCCCAGATACATCGACGCGATCAGGCCCCAGACAAAGTCTTTTTGCTCGATGAACAGCATCGGCCCCGGCTGCAACCCCCAGATCAGCAGGCCGCCCAGCAGCACCGCCGCGGTGGGTGAACCCGGGATGCCCAAGGTGAGCATCGGCAGCAATGCCGAGGTGCCGGCCGCATGGGCGGCGGTCTCGGGCGCGAGCACGCCTTCGATGTTGCCCTTGCCGAACGACTGCGGGTCTTTCGACATGCGCCGCGCCACCCCGTAGCTCATGAACGAAGCCGGTGTGGCGCCGCCGGGCGTGATGCCCATCCAGCAGCCGATCGCGGTGGAGCGCAGAAAGGTCACCCAGTAGCGCGGCAGTTCGCGCCAGGTCTCCAGCACCACGCGCATGTTGATCTTGGCGCTCTTGCCTTTGAAGGCCAGGCCCTCTTCCATCGTCAGCAAGATCTCGCCGATGCCGAACAGGCCGATCACCGCGATCAGAAAGTCGAAGCCCTTCAGCAGCACCGGCAGGCCGTAGGTCATGCGCAGCTGGCCGGTCACCGAGTCCATGCCGACGGCGGCCAGTGCAAATCCAAGCATCATCGACGCGACGATCTTGGCCGCCGGCTCCTTGCTCATGCCGACGAAGCTGCAAAACGTGAGCAGCTGCACCGCAAAAAATTCTGCCGGCCCGAACTTGAGCGCGAACTTGGCCAGCAAGGGCGCCAGGAAGGTGATCAGCAGCACCGCGAACAAAGCGCCGACAAACGAGCCGGTGAACGCCGCTGTCAGTGCCTGGGCCGCGCGGCCTTTTTGCGCCATCGGAAAGCCGTCAAACGTGGTGGCCACCGACCACGGCTCGCCGGGGATGTTGAACAGGATCGACGTGATCGCGCCGCCGAACAAGGCACCCCAGTAAATGCAGCTCAGCATGATGATCGCCGAGGTCGGGTTCATCGAAAACGTCAGCGGCAGCAGGATGGCGATGCCGTTGGCGCCGCCCAGCCCCGGCAGCACGCCGATCA
>JANNDW010000084.1:0-8931 GCA_031378125.1 Methylibium sp.
GCGAGGTGGCCGAGCGTGTTGAGGAAATGCTCAAGCTGGTGCAGCTCGGCAAGTTCGCCAAGCGCAAACCACACCAGCTCTCCGGCGGCCAGCAGCAGCGCGTGGCACTGGCGCGCAGCCTGGCAAAAAAACCGCAATTGCTGCTGCTCGACGAGCCACTCGGCGCGCTCGACAAGAAGCTGCGCGAAGAAACCCAGATCGAGCTGGTCAACATCATCGAACAGGTCGGCGTGACCTGCGTGATGGTCACGCACGACCAGGAAGAAGCCATGACCATGGCCTCGCGCATTGCGGTGATGAGCGAGGGCCGCTTTCTGCAGGTCGGCGCGCCGAGTGACATCTATGAAACCCCGGCGACGCGCTTCGTGGCCGACTTCATCGGCAACGTGAATCTGATGGACGGCACGTTGGCGGCCGACCACCCCGACCACGTGCTGATCGAATGCGCCGACTGCAAGCACTACGTCGGCCACGGCATCACCGGCACCGAGGGCATGGCCGTCACGGTGGCGCTGCGGCCCGAAAAGATCCAGCTCGGCCGCGACCCGCCGCCACCCACCGATGGCGAACCGCCAGGCGGCTTCAACCGCGTCAAGGGCACGGTGAAAGACCTGTCGTACTTCGGCAGCTTCACCGTCTACCACCTGCTGCTTGCCAGCGGGCAGGTGCTCAAGGTGAGCCAGAGCAACACCGAGCGCCATCGCGACGATCAGCTCAGCTGGGACGACGCCGCCTGGGCCAGCTGGTCGCCGTCGGCTCATGTGGTGTTGACGCAATGAACGTCGCGTGGCTGTTGCGCCTGCTGCACCTGCTGCACCTGGGGCGGCTGGCGCGCTCATTGAGCGGACGCAGCGCTGTCATCGGCATTCCCTACGGGTGGCTGCTTCTTTTCTTCATGCTGCCGTTCCTGATCGTGCTGAAAATCAGTGTGTCGGAAATGGAGACCGTCACCTTCAAGGACGTGCTGACCTTCAAGGAGGGCGTGCTGGCGCTGAGCCTGAAGCTGAGCAACTATGTCTTCATCACGCAAGACGATCTGTACTTCAAGACCTACCTCTCCAGCCTGAAGTACGCCGCGGTCACGACCGTGCTGTGCCTGGCTCTGGGCTACCCGTTCGCCTACTTCATGGCGCGCGCCAAGGCCACCGTGCAACCGGCCCTGCTGATGCTGGTGATGCTGCCGTTCTGGACCTCGTTTTTGCTCCGCGTCTATGCGTGGAAGGGTCTGCTGAGCGAAAACGGTTGGGCGGCAGAAGTCATCGGCGCCACCGGGCTGGACCAGCTGCTCGCCGCG
Source organism: Methylibium sp. (assembly GCA_031378125.1). GTDB lineage: Bacteria > Pseudomonadota > Gammaproteobacteria > Burkholderiales > Burkholderiaceae_C > LGRD01. Next base: position 1,295 of record JANNDW010000084.1, read on the forward strand.
GCTGGGCTGATCCCGGCGCCGGGACAGTTGATGAACACGCCGTTCTCGCTGGTGCTGGGTATGACCTACACCTACCTCCCCTTCATGATCCTGCCGCTGTACTCCAACCTGGCCAAGATGGACCTGCGCCTGTTGGAAGCCGCCAACGACCTGGGCGCCACGCCGTGGGTGGCATTCTGGAAAATCACCGTGCCGCTGTCCAAGGCCGGCATCATTGCCGGCTCGATGCTGGTGTTCATTCCGTGCGTCGGCGAGTTCGTCATCCCCGAACTGCTGGGCGGCCCGCAGACCTTGATGATCGGCCGGGTGCTGTGGGACGAGTTCTTCAGCAACAACGACTGGCCCATGGCCTCCACCGTGGCGGTGGTGATGGTGCTGTTGATCATCGTGCCGCTGGCGGTCTTCAACAAGTACCAGGCCGAAGCGGCGGAGAAGCAGCGATGAGGCCCCCGGTATCGAAGGCCGCGCTGCGGGCCGAGCGCCGGGCCGCTCCCAAGCCGGCCCGCATCCCCTCGGGGGATCGGCCGACGTACCCGTCGGCCGAGGGGCAGTCATGAACTTCGGGCGTGGCTGGCTGGCGCTGGGTTACGCGTTTCTGTACCTGCCCATCGTGGCGCTGGTGGTGTATTCGTTCAACGACTCGCCGGTGCCCAATGTCTGGCGCGGCTTCACGTTCAAGTGGTACACCGCGCTGGCCTCCGACCGCGAAATGCTCAGTGGCCTGTGGCTGTCGTTGAAGATCGCGTTTTTCACCGCCTGTGCTTCCGTCGTGTTGGGCACGCTGGCCGCGTTTGCGCTGGTGAAGTACAGGCGCTTCACCGGCAGAACGCTGTTCAGCGGCATGGTGAGTGCGCCGCTGGTCATGCCCGAGGTGATCGTCGGTTTGTCGCTGCTGTTGATGCTGGTGTCGATCCAGCGCGCGACACAGGGCGCCTTTGGCGTGGGCTTCCCCGAACGCGGCGTGCTGACCATCTGGATGGGGCATCTGTTGCTGGGCCTGGCTTATGCCACGGTGGTGGTGCAAGCCCGCCTGCAGGATCTGAACCCGCAGCTCGAAGAAGCCGCCATGGACCTGGGCGCGCGGCCGTGGCAGGTGTTCACCCTGGTCACGCTGCCGATGATCTCGCAGGCGCTGCTGTCGGCCTGGTTGCTGACGTTTACCTTGTCGCTGGACGATGTTGTGCTGTCGGCCTTTTTGTCCGGGCCGGGCTCGACCACCATGCCGCTGGTGATCTTCTCGCGCGCCCGCCTGGGGCTGAACCCCAGCGTGAACGCCGTGGCCACCGTGACAGTGGCGCTGGTGTCCATCGGCGTCATCGCCGCCAGCTATTTCATCGCCCGAGCCGAGCGCAATCGCATGCGCGAGATCGCACAAGTCAACCGGGTCGGCACGTAGTGCCGTCCGGCCAGCCCACCCGCCAACGCTGAAGACTTCACATCCACAATCGCATTCACAACAGGAGAGAACCGATGAAACTCTGGCAACCCACCGCCCTCGCCCTGGCGCTTGCAGCGGCCTTCCCGATCGCGGCATCGGCGCAGTCCAACGCCGACCTGCTCAACGAATTGAAGGCGCTGAAGGACCGTGTCGGCCAGTTGGAAGAGAAACTCAAGGCTGCCGAGTCCGCCAAGCCGGCTGAAAAGCAATGGGGCATGACGCCCGAGCAAGCGAGTGAGTTCAACCGTGTCAAGGTCAAGACCGAGTCGCTCGAAGACAACCTCGAAGCCCAGGGCTTCAAGGGGCTCAAGATCACCGGCCAAATGGACCCGAGCTTCATCTACAACCGGGCCCAGGGCCGCGCCGGCTTCCAGTTCCTCAACTCGGTCGGCGACGACGGCTACAACTACGACAACTCGTACTTCGGCATGGCGATGATCGACTTCCAGAAAGAAATGGAAGGCGGCACGCGCTGGCGGCTGACACTGGCGCCCAACCGCGGCGTGGGCTCGGTGTTCGACAGCGCGTCCCGCTCCGTCGTGCACGAAGCCAGCGTCTCGGTGCCGCTGACCGACCTGCAAACGCGCCTGATCGCCGGCCAGATCCCGGACTGGTCGGGCTACGAATACCTGCCGCCCTCGCAGAACAAGCTGATCACCCACAACCTGCTGTTCGACTTCACCTTGCCCACCGGGTACACCGGCGCCGGCCTGGAAATCACCAGCGGCAAGTGGATCATGAAGGGCGTGGTGGCGAACCTGAATGCCTCCAAGCGGGCCGCGGGCGAAAAGACGCCGGTGATCGCCTACCGCGTCGACTACTCGCGTGGCGAGTACCAGGGCTTCGGCTTTGCCGGCGTGCACGGCAAAGCGGCCAACTTCCGTGCCAACGACGGCGTGGGCAATCCCGTAACGCTGGCGCCCTACGAGCTGCGCGACACGGCGCTGAACCTGTTCGAAGTCGACGGCTACTTCATCCGCGGCGACTGGACGGTGCAGGGCCAGCTCAGCGCCGGCACGCAGAAGAACGCCGCCGTCACCGCCGACCCGACCACCGGCGACCTGCGCAACAGCCAGTGGTGGGGCGCCTCTGCACTGGCCGCGTACAAGCTCATGCCGCGCCTCGAAGGCATTGCCCGCCTCGACTACCTCAACAACAAGAAAAACGGCGGCGGCCTGCTGGGCTACACCTTTGCCGACGGCCGCAACGGCATCGGCCCCGATGCGGCGGGTGACCCCGAGGTGGGCGCCAATCGCTATGCGCTGTCCTTCGGCGTACAGTATTTGTTCAACCTGAACACGACCTTCAAGGCCGAGTACCGCATGGACCGCGCCAGCCTGCCGGTGTTCGACTACAACGCCGGCGCCAACACCAGAAAGTCCAACCACTTGCTCGGCGGATCGATGGTGTTGAGCTTCTGAGTTGAACCGGGATGCATCGCGGACGGCCCGCGCCACGCATGACTTGAAAGGAACCTGGATGGCCACCCAAACCAATGACTGGCACACCGCGGCGGCAGCATTCAAGCCCGATGGCCGCATGGTCATCGGCGGGAAGCGCCGGGACACAACGACGGGGGAAACCTTTCCCTGCGTGTCGCCAATCGACGGCCGGGTCATCGCCCAGGTGGCGCGCGGCCAGGCCGCCGACATCGGCGTGGCGGTCGCCGCGGCGCGGCAGGCTTTCGACGACGGCCGCTGGGCCCGCAAATCGCCGGCCGCGCGCAAGAAAATCCTGCAGCGCTTCTCCGAAAAAATCCTCGCCGCGCGAGACGAACTCGCGCTGCTGGAAACGCTGGACATGGGCAAGCCCATCCAGTACAGCCTGGCGGTCGACGTGCCGTCCGCCGCGCGCTGCATCGCCTGGTACGCCGAAGCGGTGGACAAGGTCTATGGCGAAATCGCCCCCACCGGGCCGAATGCACTGGCGCTGATCACGCGCGAACCGATGGGCGTGATCGGCGCGGTCGTGCCCTGGAATTACCCGATGATCATGGCCGCCTGGAAGCTTGGGCCGGCGCTGGCGGCCGGCAACTCGGTCGTGCTCAAGCCGAGCGAAAAGTCACCGCTGACGGCGCTGCGGCTGGCCGAACTGGCGATGGAAGCCGGCCTGCCCGAAGCTGTGTTCAACGTGGTGCCCGGCCACGGCGGTGAGGCCGGCGAAGCGCTGGCGCTGCACATGGACGTGGACGCCATCGGCTTCACCGGCAGCACGCGCGTGGGTCGCAAGATGCTGGAGTACGCCGGCCGCAGCAACTTGAAGCGGGTCTACAACGAGCTGGGCGGCAAGTCGGCCTTCCTCGTGTTCCCTGACTTCGAAGACATCGCGCGTGCCGCCAAGACGGTGGCCGGCAGCATGTTCTTCAACCAGGGCGAAAGCTGCAATGCGCCGTCGCGCGTGTTCGTGCACGAAAGCATTGCCGACCAGTTCCTCTCGATCGTCGCCGCCGAAGCGCCCAAGTACGCACCCGGCGACCCGCTGGGCGGCCAGGCCGAGATGGGCGCACTGGTGGACGACACGCAATTGCGCACCGTGCTCGGCTACATCGCCGCGGGCCGCGACGAAGGGGCGCGGCTGGTGACCGGTGGCGGGCAGGTGCGTGCCGAGACCGGCGGCTACTTCGTCGAGCCCACCGTGTTCGACGGCGTCACCAACCGCATGAAAATTGCGCGCGAAGAAATCTTCGGCCCGGTCCTGTCGGTGATCCGCTTCAAGACCGAAGAAGAAGCGGTGGCCATGGCCAACGACTCCGCCTACGGCCTGCAGGCCAGCGTGTGGAGCCACAACATCAACCGCGCCCACCGCGTGGCGCGCGCATTGCGCGCCGGCACCGTGCACGTGAACCAGTACGACGAAGACGACATCACCGTGCCCTTTGGCGGCTTCAAACAAAGCGGCAACGGGCGCGACAAATCGCTGCATGCTTTCGACAAGTACACCGAGTTGAAGACCACTTGGCTGCGCATCGACAGTTGATGAGTTGCTCCCTCGCCCCTTTGGGGAGAGGGCGTGAACACAAGGAGATGACATGAACCACTCGCAGAACGAACAACTGATGGCCCGTAAGGCTGCTGCCACGCCGCGCGGCGTGGGCGTGATGGGCACCTTCTTCGCCGATCACGCGGAGAACAGTGAACTCTGGGATGTCGAGGGCCGCCGCTTCATCGACTTTGCCGGCGGCATTGCGGTGCTGAACACCGGCCATCGCCACCCGAAGATCGTCAAAGCGCTGCAAGCGCAGCTGGAGCGCTTCACCCACACCTGCTACCAGGTGGTGCCTTACGAGAGCTACATCAGCCTGGCCGAAAAGCTCAACGCCATGACGCCGGGCGCGCATGCCAAGAAGACCGCGCTGTTCTCCACCGGCGCCGAGGCGATCGAGAACGCCATCAAGATCGCGCGCTCGCACACCCAGCGCTCGGGCGTCATCGCCTTCAGCGGTGCGTTCCATGGCCGCAGCCTGTTTGCCGTGTCGCTGACCGGCAAGGTGCAGCCCTACAAGGCCGGCTTCGGCCCGTTCGCGCCCGAGGTCTATCACGCGCCCTTCCCCTGCCATTGCGCCAGTCTGGATGAAGTGAAGAAGGCGGTGGCCCACATCTTCAAGGCCGACATCGAACCGAGCCGGGTCGCCGCGATCATCTTCGAGCCGGTGCAGGGCGAAGGTGGTTTCAACGTCATCCAGGCGCAGGCCGTGACCTGGCTGCGCGCGCTGTGCGACGAGCACGGCATCGTGTTGATCGCCGACGAAATCCAGACCGGCTTCGGGCGCACCGGCAAGATGTTTGCGTGTGAGCATTTTGGCCTGGTGCCTGACCTGATGACGATTGCCAAGTCGCTTGCCGCCGGCATGCCTTTGTCGGCCGTCACCGGCCGGGCGGAGATCATGGACGCGCCCAGTCCGGGCGGCCTGGGCGGCACCTACGCCGGCAACCCGATGGCCATCGCCGCGGCGCATGCCGTGATCGACGTGATGGTCGAGGACAAGCTCGCCGAGCGCGGCCAGCGCCTGGGCGACCAGCTCAAGGCGGTGCTGCAAAGCCTGCGCGCCGAAGTGCCGCAAATCACCGATGTGCGCGGCCTGGGTGCGATGGTGGCCGCCGAGTTCAACAAAGCGGGAACCGACATCCCTGACCAGGATTTCACCAAGCGTGTGCAAGCCGAAGCGCTCAAACGCAACCTGATCCTGCTGACCTGCGGCGTGAATGCCAACGTGGTGCGGTTCCTGTTCCCGCTGACCATTCCGAACGCCGTATTCGCCGAGGCCATGGACATCCTGCGTGCGTCGATGCGCGCCGCCGTGGCCTGAACCCGCCGGCCAGCGTCGATGAAGCATCTGAAGGAGACCCTGGCAACGCTGGGTGTTCACACGCTGATCGCCCAGTTCACCGACCTCCATGGCGTTGCCAAAGGCAAGCTGGTTCCGTTTGCCCACCTCGACGCGCTGCTGACCGACGGCGCCGGTTTTTCGGGCGCGTCGATCTGGGGCACCGGCCTGCCCCGCATGGGGCCGCGCTCCGAGTACTACGGCCGCGGCGCCGCAAGCACCGCGCGCGCCCTGCCCTGGATGCCGGGTTACGCGCGCATTGCGTGCGATGGCTTTGTGGCCGGCGAGCCGTTCGACGCCTGCCCGCGCCAGGTGCTGCGCCGCCAGGTGGCGCGCCTGGCCGAGCGCGGCTGGGTGCTGCACACCGGCATCGAACCCGAGTTCTTTTTGCTCCAGCGCACCGAGCGTGGATTGGCGCCCGCCGACGCGCACGACCGCCTGGACAAACCTTCCTACGACCTGAAAAGCCTGCCGCGCCAGCATGCGTTTTTGGCGCAACTGGCGGCTGGGCTGAACGCCTGCGGGCTGGACGTTTTCCAGATCGACCACGAAGACGCGCACGGCCAGTTCGAACTCAACTTCCAGCATGCCGACGCGCTGACCAGCGCCGACAACCTGATGCTGTTCAAGATGGCTGCGCAAGCGCTGGCCGAACAACACGGCATGGTGTTTTCGATGATGCCCAAGCCCTTTGCCAACCAGCCGGGCAGCGGCATGCACTTTCATGTGTCGCTGTGGGACGACGACGACAAGGAGCCGCGCGGCCTGTTTCACAACCATGGTCCCGGCGCCGCGCCTGGGCTGACCCCGCTGGCCCAGCACTTCATCGCCGGTGTGCTGGCGCATTCGGCCGCGCTGTGCGCGATTGCGGCACCGACCGTCAATTCCTACAAGCGGCTGGTCGTCGGCGAAACACTGTCGGGCACCAGCTGGGCGCCGGCCTTCGTGGCCCACGGCCCGAACAACCGTACCGCCCTGGTGCGCACCCTGGCCAACCGCTTCGAGTGGCGCCTGCCCGACGCCAGCGCCAACCCTTACCTGGCCACTGCCGCCTTGATCGCCGCCGGGCTGGACGGCATAGACCGCCAGCTCGACCCCGGCGCGGCATGCACCGACGATCTCTTCACGCTGCCGCTGCCCGCCATTCGCGCCCGCGGCATGGCGCTGCTGCCGCAAAGCCTGGGTGAAGCAATTGAAGCGCTGGAGCGCGACCAAGTGGTCTGCGGCGCCCTGGGCGAAACGCTGAGCGAACAATTCATCCACCTCAAGCGCACCGAATGGACAGAGTACTCACGGCACGTCAGCGATTGGGAGGTACAGCGCTACGGCGCGATGTTCTGATCGCGGGGCCGCCTGAAATTTCAGGCTTGCCGCATCCGCCCGCGCGCCTCACACTGGCCTGCCGCCCCGCCTCCAACGAAGGAACTCATCATGGCCACACCCGTTCGTGCCTCCAACACACCGTTCCCCGTCGACGTCGAGGCCGGCAAAGACTACTTCTGGTGCGCCTGCGGGCGAAGCAAGAACCAACCGTTCTGCGACGGCTCGCACAAGGGCTCGGAGTTCAACCCTGTAAAGTTCAGCGCGACCGAAAGCAAGACGGTCTTCTTCTGCGGTTGCAAGGCCAGCGGCAACAAGCCGTTTTGCGACGGCACGCACAACAAGCCGGTGCCCTAGGATGAAACTGATCCCCTGTCAGGCGACGTACCCGACACCTTTCGGCCCGTTGCTGCCCTTCGCGAACGACTGCTTCCTTGCGTTCACGTTGACGGGCCGCGCGGGCCGAGGTCATCGGGTGGGCAACTCCGCTCATGCCCGGGGACGGAGCCCCGGGCGTGCACCAGGCACAAACAGTCCACCGGACTGTTTGTGTCC
>JANNDW010000090.1:0-15654 GCA_031378125.1 Methylibium sp.
CTGCGGGGGGCGGCGGCGGGTCCGCCGTCATGCCGGGGCCGACCGTGTTCCGCCTGAGATCAGAACTTGCAGGCGTTGTCGGCCATGTAGTCGGCCACCTTGATCTTGCCGCTGATGATGTCGGCCTTGGCGGCGTCGACCTTCGCCTTCATGTCGGCCGACACCAGCTTGGCGTTGTTGTCGTCCATCGCATAGTCGACGCCGCCTTCCTTCAGGCCCAGCACCGTCACGCCCGATTTGTGCGCCTTGGCGGCGTTGTACACGGCCACGTCGACACGCTTGAGCATCGAGGTCAGCATGGTGCCGGGCTGCAGGTGGTTCTGGTTGCTGTCCACGCCGATGGCCAGCTTGCCACCGTCTTTGGCGGCCTGGTACACGCCCACGCCGGTGCCGCCGGCGGCGGCGAACACCACGTCGGCGCCCTTGGCGAATTGCGCCTTGGTGAGCTCGCCGCCGCGCGCCGGGTCGTTCCAGGCCGCGCCGGTGGTGCCGGTCATGTTGGCGAACACCTCGGCCTTGGGGTTGGCGTACTTGGCGCCTTGTTCGTAGCCGCACTGGAAGCGGCGGATCAGCGGAATGTCCATGCCGCCGACGAAGCCCACCTTGCCGGTCTTGCTGGCCAGCGCGGCCATGGTGCCGACGAGAAAGCTGCCTTCCTGTTCCTTGAACACGACCGACTGCACATTCGGCAGGTTCACCACCATGTCGATGATGGCGAAGTTGAGTTGCGGGAATTCCTTGGCCACCTTCTCGATGCTGGAGGCCTGGCCGAAGCCGATGCCGATGATCGGGTTGGCGCCGCGCTCGGCCATGCGCCGAATCGCCTGCTCGCGTTGCGATTCGTTGGCGATCTCGAATTCGAGGTAGGGTTTGCCGGTTTCCTTTTTCCAGCGCTCGATGCCGTTGTAGGCGGCTTCGTTGAAAGACTTGTCGAACTTGCCGCCCATGTCGTAGACGACGGCGGGCTCGGCCCGGGCTTGCAGCGCAGCGGCCAGGGCGGCGACGAGGAATCCGAAGCGGGTGGTGTTGTTCATGGTGTCTGTGGGTCGGTTCGATGAAAAGGGCCAAAGATTACGCCAACGGTCACGCATGATATTGCGCAAATCCGCCAAGGCAAACGCCACCCTGGAGACGCCGTTGACCGAACCTCTCACGCCGCTGCCAACCCGCCACTGGCAGGCCATGCCCAAGGTCTTGCTGCACGAACATCTGGACGGTGGCCTGCGCCCGCAAACGCTGCTGGAGCTGTGCCGTGCACAGGGCTTGAGCGTGCCGGCCGACGAGGCTCGGGGCCTGGCGGCGTGGATGCAGGCCAATGCCAACTCCGGCAGCCTGGAGCGCTATCTGCAAGGCTTTGCGCTGACGGTGGCGGCCATGGCCTGCGCGCGGGCCTGCGAGCGGGTGGCTTTCGAAGCCGCCGAGGACGCGCGCCTGGACGGTTGTGTGCTGGCCGAATTCCGCATCGCGCCGCTGCTGCTCGGCCCCTTCGGGCTGTCCGGCGAAGCGGCGGTGGAAGCGCTGTTGAGTGGCTTGCAGCGCAGCGCCTTGCCCAGCGGGCTGATCGTCTGCGCGATGCGAACCGACGCACCCGAGCAAACCGAACGCAGCGCGCGTTTGGCGGCACGCTACGCTGGCCAGGGCGTGATCGGCTTCGACCTGGCCGGCGCCGAGCGCGGCTTTCCGCCGGCCGCGCACGCCAAGGCTTTTGCGATCGCCCGCGACGCCGGGCTGGGCCTGACCTGTCACGCCGGCGAGGCCGACGATGGCACGCGCGTGCTGGAGGCCGCCGCGCTCGGTGCCGGCCGCATCGGCCACGGCATCAACATCATGCGGCCCGCGGGCGCGCATGAGTCGTCGCGGCTGATCGGCGAAGCCCAGCTTTTGGGCTTGCACTTCGAGGTGTGCCCGACCAGCAACGTGCACACCGGCGCGGCCGAATCACTGGCTGCCCACCCCATCGGTGCGATGGTGCGGGCGGGGTTGTCGGTCTCTTGTTCCACCGACAACCGGCTGATGTCGGGCGTGACGCTGAGCGGCGAGATGGAGGCGGTGCATGCTCACAACGGCTTGTCGGTGCGCGAGCTGGCGGCCATGACACGTGAGGCCGCGAATGCCTCGTTCCTGCCGGCGGCGGCGCGCGGGGCGGCGCGGGTTGCGCTGGAGCGCTGGTTCAGCAGCTTGCCGGCCAGATGAACCCCCTGAACTCAGGCAAAGGCTGGTCGATCCCCGGCCGCCGCTGAATCCAGTTGGTGGCCGGGTAGTGCGCCTGGCCGCTGACGGCGTGCAGGGTGAAGGCATGGCGCGACTGCGCCGAGCGGTTGGCTTCGGACAGGTGCGGGAAGCCGCCGTTGAACACGATCAGCGTGCCTTGCGGAACCTCCAGCCATTCCAGCCGGCTCATGTCCCAACTCAGCTCGGGCTGCAAGGGCTCCAGCTTGAGTTGGCCATCGGCTTGCCGGCGAAAGATTTCCTTCAGGCCCTTGCGGTGTTCGCCGGGCAGGCCGCCCAGGCAACCGTTGTTGCGGTGCGCGTCTTCGATGGCAAACCACAGACCCAGCACCGATTCAGGTTCGGTGTACAGATAGGTCGAGTCCTGGTGGCAGCCCACTTCGCCGCCGATGCCCGGTTGCTTGAAGATGTACATGGACTGGACCAACTTCGGGTCCACCAGGCCCACGCCCTGCGCCACCGCCTGCAGGCGCGGCCCGCTGGAGAACGCACGGAACACCGGGTCCAGGTCGTGCATGGCGTGGCCGAGCTTGTTGACCGCGCGGTCCAGCGGCACGCACAGCCGGCCGTCGGTGTCGAACGCGCCTTCTTCGAAAAAGGCGGCGATGCGGTTGGCCGAGGTTTCGAAGTAGGCGTCGCGTGCGTGGCGCTGGTCGCGGGTCGAAAACACCGTGCCGCGGGCGGTGGGCGCGTGCTCGGCGACGAGCGCCAGCGCGCGCTCGCGCAGGGCTTGGCAACGCCGGCGCGAGACGAAGTCTTCGATCACGATCACGCCGTCGCGCGCGAAGGCCGCCGCGGCGCTGGCGGGCAAACCATGTTCGGCGTCGATTCGGCAGCGGTGGATCATGGCGGACGGCTCAGGCCGGGAGTTGCTTGTGCAGCGCCGCAAATTCAAGGGCAATCGCGGCGGCCAGCCTGGCATTGTTCAGCACCAGCTGGATGTTGGCGGCCAGGCTGTCGCCGCCGGTCAGTGCGCTCACGCGCGCCAGCAGAAATGGCGTGCTGTCTTTGCCGCTGATGCCTTGCACCTGGGCTTCGTGCAAGGCTTGCGCGATGGCCGCATCCACCGTGGCGCGCGGCATCGCGAATGCCGCCGGAATCGGGTTGGCCACCACCAGGCCGCCCGCCAAACCCAAGCGCCACTTCGCGTCCATCGCGCGGGCGATTTCCGCTGCAGAGTCGAGCCGGTAGTCGACCTTGAATTCGCTGTCGCAGGTATAAAACGCCGGCAGCATGCTGGTGCGGTAGCCGATCACCGGCACGCCGTGTGTCTCCAGGTATTCCAGCGTCAGGCGCAGGTCGAGAATGGACTTGGCGCCGGCGCACACCACGGCGACGCTGGTGCGGGCCAGCTCGGCCAGATCGGCCGACACGTCGAAGCTTTGCGCCGCGCCGCGGTGCACCCCGCCGATGCCGCCGGTGGCAAATACAGGGATGCCGGCCTGCGCCGCGACGACCATGGTTGCGGCCACCGTGGTCGCGCCGGTCTGCCCGGCCGCAACGATGAACGGGATGTCGCGCCGGCTGACCTTGGCCACGCGGGTGCCGCCCCGGCCGAGCTGCTCGATCTGCGGCGCCGTCAAACCTGCCTTGAGGCGGCCATCGACGATGGCGATCGTGGCCGGCACGGCGCCATGGGCGCGCACTTCGGCCTCCACCTTCGCGGCGGTCGCGACGTTTCGCGGGTACGGCATGCCGTGCGAAATGATGGTCGATTCCAGCGCCACCACCGGGTGGCCGGCGGCAAGCGCTTGCGCCACCTCGGGGTGGATGTCCAGCCAGGGGTGCGGTGTCATCGGGCTTGGGTTCGGGGTGTCGGAGAGCAGGGCATTGAGCGCAGCAACTGTTCCACCGAGGCGCTGGAAAGTTGGCTGTGGTTGGCCGACACCACCGTCAAGGTGAGCGCGGCACAGCCGTTGGCAAAGCGTACCGCCTGAGCCAGCGGCGCACGGGCAAGGTGCGAATGTGCCAGATGCGAATGCGCCAGATGCGAATGCACCAGGCCGGCCATCAGCGCGTCGCCGGCCCCCGTGGCATTCACAACGGCCACCGGCAATGCGGTTTGCCAGCCGCTGTCGTTTTCGTTCCCACGGTAGTACAGCCCTTGTTCGCCCAAACTCAGCACGACCCGCTGCACGCCTTGGCCGTTCAGCCAGCGTGCGACGGCCTCGACATCCGCCTTCGATGCCACCGGCAAGCCGCTCAGCGCCTGGGCTTCCAGCCGGTTGGCTTTCAGTGTGTGCACTTGTCTCAGCCATGGCAACAGGCGCCGGCATTTGAAGGCCGAGACGGCATCCACAAACACCGGCGCGGCACCGCCGTTTGCAAACAGCCAGGCCAGCGCCGCCTCCGGCAGGTTGCAGTCCACCACCAGCACCGCGGCGCGCCGCACCGACTCGGCATGCGGCTCCAGCCGGTCGGGCGTAATGTGTTCAAGGACTTGCATGTCGTTCACCGCCACGGCCATGTCGCCACCGGGGTCGTGCACCGACACATAGCTCGCGGTGGCCACGCCGGGCAGGACCCAGCAGCCGCTCACGTCGACGCCGGCCCGCTGCGTTGCGTCGAGCAGTTCGCGGCCCCGCGGGTCGTCGCCCACCGCGCTGAGCAGCCGGCTGTCGTGGCCCAGCCGCGCGAGGTTTTCCGCCACGTTGCGCGCCACCCCGCCGGGCGAGCAGCGAACCTGGCCGGGCGTGGAGTCGCCGGGGCACAATCGCTGGTCAGGGCTGGCGCTGATGTCCAGATTGGCGCCGCCCAGCGCCAGCACAAAGCCGGTGGCGCTCATCAGGCAAGCTCCGTGCGTTGCACTGCGGTATTCGCCTTGGGGCGGCCCGGCGGGCTCATGGTCAGGCGCCTCAGGGGTAAAAAACCTCGACCGTGTAGCCGGCAACCGCTCGGCTGCCGGTGGACAACAGCATTTGCAAAGTGGTCTCGGAGCCGGGTTGCAGGGCTGCCATCGTTGCGCCGAAGTCGCGCGGCGAAAGCATGCGGCGTGCGATCAGGGCGCCGCTGCCATCGGTGAGTTTCAGGTCCACCGAGGGCACGCTCAGCGGCAGCGCGCCGTGGTTGCGCAAACTGACCGACAGGCGGAACGCTTCGGACGCGGCGCTGGCGCGGGCCAGCGTGGTGCTTTCGACCGAGATGTCCTCAATGCGGCGCGGCGCCTCCAGCGTGCATTGCATCGCCGCGCACCAGGCCAGCAGTGCGCCGCGCGTGCTCGGCCATCGCACCGCGACGGTGTCGCGAAAGTGATGCACGGTCTGCAGCGCCAGACCGGCGAACAACAGCATCGCCGCCACACCCAACAGCATGCGAACCCGGGGGCGTTGCCAACGCGCCCGGCGATCGGCGTGGCGCAGGAATTCCGGGGCGCCGTGCGAGGGGTCTTCAGCCGGCTCGGCGGCAAACCCGGGGTCGGCCCGCAGCGCGGCTTCTTCGGTCAGCAGTTCGGCGTCCCAGCGGGCGCTTGAAAATTCGAGATCATCGGCGCGCCGTGGGGCGGAAGACAGCCCGGGCGGGTCCGGATCACTGGGCCGGGTGGACAGCAATTCGGCATCGAGGCGATCGGCCAGCGAAGGCTCCCAGCGGTCGGCGGGGACCGCCACAGGCCACACGTCATCCTCATCGAGATCATCGCTGGGCGGGGCGAGTGTGGAGGCCGGTTTGGCTGCCGATGCGGGCCTCGGCGCCGCCGCGGCCGCCGCAAGCGGCTCGGCGGGAGACGGTTCGCGCTCCAGGTCGAACAGGCCTTCCAGGGCGTTGAAGACCTCGTCGCAGCGACCGCAGCGGACCCAGCCTTCAGAGACCTTGAGCTGGTCTTGCACGACCCGAAAGACGGTGCCGCAGGCGGTGCAACGGGTGGCCAGGCTCATGGATCAATCATGCCATGGGGGGGTGGGTGGCGTGGCGCGCGGTCATCAGAATCCAGCCGTCTTGCGCGTCGCTCACTGCCAGTGCGAGCCAGGGTGCATAGGCGGCTTTCAGCTCGTCGGCCTGGCGCTCCAGAATGCCCGCCAACACCAGATCGCCACCCGGCGCGACATGGCTGCACAACAACGGCGCAAGCAGCTTCAGCGGCGCGGCCAGGATGTTGGCCAGCACCAGCGCGTAGCGTCCCTGCGCCAGTTCGGGCGTGCCGGCTTGCAGGGTCACCCGGTTGGCGCGCGCGTTGGACTGGGTGGACTGAACCGCGGCGGGGTCGATGTCCACCGCATCGATGCCACGCGCGCCGTGCAGCGCGGCGCCGATAGCCAGGATGCCCGAGCCGCACCCGTAGTCGAGCACGCGGGCCCAGCCCGCGCAACCGCGCGGCGCGTGGCTGGCGATCCAGCTCAGGCACATGCGCGTCGTCGGGTGCGTGCCGGTGCCGAACGCCAGGCCCGGGTCGAGCCGGACCACACGTTGCGCCAGGGCGGGCGGTTCATGCCAGCTCGGCACGATCCAGAACCCTGGCCCGACCTCGACCGGTGCGAATTGCGACTGGGTCAGGCGCACCCAGTCCTGCTCGGGGACGTCAAGAATGGACTCCAGGCGCACACCGGCGGCCCAATCCTGGGCCAGCAGCAAGCTTGCCGCGTCCTCGGCCGCGGCAAGGTCTGCGAACAAGGCGCGGATCACCGAACGTTGCCAGCCGCCTTGTGGTGCCGGCATGCCAGGCTCGCCGAACATCGCGTGTTCGTCCGCGCTATCGGCGTCGGCATCTTCGATCGACACCGACAGCGCACCGAGCTCGTCCATCAACGCGTCGGACGCCGGCTCGACACTGCTCTGCGGTGCGCGCAGCAGCAGTTCCACCATCAGAGGCCGCCGGCCCGCATATCAGCGCTTGCGCTGGCTCATCCAGCCCTCGAGGTAGTGGATGCTGGTGCCGCCTTCGACGAACTTGGCGTCCACCATCAGCTCGCGGTGCAGCGGGATGTTGGTCAGAATGCCTTCGACCACGGTCTCCGACAACGCGGTGCGCATGCGCGCCATCGCCTGCTCGCGGGTGTCGCCGTGCACGATGATCTTGCCGATCATCGAGTCGTAGTGCGGCGGCACGTAGTAGTTGGTGTAGGCGTGCGAATCGACCCGCACTCCCGGCCCGCCGGGCGCGTGCCACATGGTGATGCGCCCCGGGGACGGTGTGTACTTGTACGGGTCTTCGGCGTTGATGCGGCATTCGATCGCATGCCCGCGCATCTGGATGTTGCGCTGCGTGAAGGGCAGCTTCTCGCCGGCCGCCACGCGGATCTGCATCTGCACGATGTCGATGCCGGTGACGAGTTCGGTCACCGGGTGCTCCACCTGCACGCGGGTGTTCATCTCGATGAAATAGAACTCGCCGTCCTCGTACAAGAACTCAAAGGTGCCGGCGCCGCGGTAGCCGATCTTCTTGCAGGCCGCCGCGCAGCGTTCACCGATCTTTTCAATCACGCGGCGTGCAATGCCGGGGGCCGGCGCTTCTTCGATGATCTTCTGATGGCGGCGTTGCATCGAGCAATCGCGCTCGCCCAGCCAGACGGCGTTGCGGTGCTCGTCGGCCAGCACCTGGATCTCGATGTGGCGCGGGTTCTCGAGGAACTTTTCCATGTACACGCCGGGGTTGCTGAACGCGGCGCCGGCTTCGGCCCGCGTCGTCTGCACCGCGTGGAGCAGCGCCGCTTCGGTGTGCACCACCCGCATGCCGCGCCCGCCGCCGCCGCCGGTGGCCTTGATGATCACCGGGTAACCCACCGCGCGGGCCTGGCGGATGATCTCCTTGGGGTCCTCGGGCAGGCCGCCCTCAGCACCCGGCACGCAGGGCACACCGGCCTTGATCATGGCCTGCTTGGCCGACACCTTGTCGCCCATGGTGCGGATCGACTCGGCCGTCGGGCCGATGAAGGTGAAGCCGCTGCGCTCAACGCGCTCGGCGAAGTCGGCGTTTTCCGACAGGAAGCCGTAGCCGGGGTGGATGGCCTCCGCATCGGTCACCTCGGCGGTGGAGATGATGGCCGGCATGTTGAGGTAGCTCTGCGCCGACGCCGCCGGCCCGATGCACACCGCCTCATCGGCCAGCTTGACGTACTTGGCCTCGCGGTCGGCCTCGGAATAGACCACCACCGATTTGATGCCGAGTTCGCGGCAGGCTCGCTGGATTCGAAGGGCGATCTCGCCTCGATTGGCGATCAGGATTTTTTTGAACATGGGTGCCTCGGCTCAATCGCCCCTGCGTGCTGCGCACGCTGGGCAATGTGGCTGCGCCGAAACGCCGCTGGCGTTGTGGTGACCGCTACACATGCGCAGGCGCATATGAGCGGTCCCCCGCGCATTCGCGCGAACGCCTCGATTGGCGATCAGGATTTTTTTGAACATGGCCCGCCCTATTCAATGATGAACAAGGGCTGTCCATACTCCACGGGCTGGCCGTTTTCGCACAGGATGCGCGTGATCGTGCCGGACTTGTCGGCCTCGATCTCGTTCATGATCTTCATCGCTTCGATGATGCAAACGGGCTCGCCTTCCTTGACCACCGAACCCACGTCGACAAACGGCTTGGCGCCTGGGTTGGCGGTGCGGTAGAAGGTGCCCACCATGGGCGACTTGACGGTGTGGCCGGCGGGTGGCGGCGCCACTTCAGGCGCCGACGCGGCCGCCGCAGCCAACATGGGTGCCGCCAGCGGCATGGCTGCCACCGTGCCCGGGTGGGCATGGCTTGGCGGGGCGATCAGCGTCGGGTCGGCCTTGACGATTCGCACCTTGCCGTCGGCCTCGGTAATTTCCAGCTCGGAAATGTTCGACTCCGACACCAGGTCGATCAAGGTCTTGAGTTTTCGAAGGTCCATGCGTTGTCTCCAAGGTCTGCTTTTATGTCGGTCGTTGTGTCGATCGTTGCGCCGCGGGCCCACTGCATGGAAGGCGCTGGCGTCGGCGTCGGCGTCAGCGCCGGGCTCAGGGCTTCTTGAGACGGCTGAGGGCGTACTCCAGCGCAAAGCGATAGCCCGCTGCGCCCAGCCCGCAGATCACGCCCTCGGCCTGGTCCGAGAAGTAAGAATGGTGGCGAAACGGTTCGCGCTTGTGCACATTGGACAGGTGCACCTCCACGAACGGCAGGGACACCGCCGCGATGGCGTCGCGCAAGCCGACGCTGGTGTGGGTCAGCGCGGCCGGGTTGATGACGATGTATTGCGTTCCGTCCAGCCGCGCGGCTTGAACTCGGTCGATCAGCGCGCCTTCGTGGTTGCTTTGAAAGGTCTGCACCAATCCGCCGGCTTTTGCCGCCAACTGGATCAATTCGGCGTTGATCTGGTCTAGAGTGACCGAACCATAGGTGCCCGGCTCACGGGTTCCGAGCAAATTGAGGTTGGGCCCGTGGAGGACAAGAACTTGCATCGCGGTCGCCGGAACGCCCACCACGGCAGCGTTCCAAAAGTCAAAGTGGAGCGCACTTTACGCGCTTTGAGCGCCGTTGGCGGCAATTGACAAGAAACTAATCTGATGTCAGCGCATTCGCAGCGCAGCGGCTCAAATACCCGATCCTCAGGCCAGAGCGAAGCCCCTGCGCAGTTGGGCAGCGTCGGCCTGAGGTGAGCCGCCTACCCTGCGCAATTTCATGGGCGCCTCGGTCCGGCGGCTCAGGCCAGCGCACTGACCCAATCGGCCAGGTCCGGCTCCGTCACGGACCCCAGTTTGGTGCGAACCGCCTTGCCCTTGCGGTCGAACACCACGCTGAACGGCAGCGCGCCGCTGCTGTTTCCCAGCGCTCGGGCCAGCTCGACGCCGTTCAGCCCTGCCAGGCCAATGGCAAAACCCATCGGCTGCTTGGCCAGGAATTCGCGCACTGGCGTCGGGCTGTCCACCGCCAGGCCGACGACTTGCCAGCCGCGCCCCCGTTGCTGGCCGTGAAACCGGTCCAGCAGAGGCATTTCGGTCACGCAGGGCGGGCACCAGGTGGCCCAGAAATTCAGCAGCAACGGCTTGCCGAGATAGTTCGCAAGCACCAACTCACCGCCACTCGGTTGGTCGAATCGCAGGTCCCAGATGTTGGTGGCGGGTGCGCCCGCCGCGGCTTTTTCGGAACCTGGCTTGACGCGCCACCACGCGCCCCCGACCCCCGCCGCGCCCGCGGCAACGGCCACACCGCTAACCAGCCACCCGCGCCGATTGATGCGCGCACCCTTGGCGCTGCGCGCCGTCCCTCCGAGAGGGAATTCACCCTTCGGGCGGCCGTGCGGGCTCATACCGATTCGATCAGTCTGCGCAGCCCGGCCAGGTCGCCGCGTTGGGTGCGTCCGCTCGCGTCGGGCTTGAGCGCGCCGCGCAGGTCGTCGTGGTCCAGCACCGTCAGGTGCACGGTCACGTGTTCGCCGAGTGCGGCGCTGTGGCTGGCCAGGCTCAGCACATCGACGGCCTCGCCGCGCGGCCCGGTGGCGCTGCCCACGTCGTAGTCCACGCCCAGGTTGATCAGCCCCAGCTCGGCCTCTTTCGAGTCATCGCAGTAGAGCTGCAGGTGCACGTTGTTCAGCCGGGTGGCGGTGCCGCGCCACACGGCCCCGCTCAGGTGGGGCCGGAATGCGGCGAGGCGCTCCATCCAGTGCGCCGCCACGGCACGCAGTGCGGCCAGCTCCGCCGGCTGCGTGTCGGCGCAGAACAGCGCCAGGTAGTCGCGCACTTCGTCCTCGACCTGGATGTTGTCGGGCAACGAGGCGGCACGCGCGTTGACCCCCAGCACTTGGGCGGCGCGCCGCTTGGCCGGGCCGTAGTCCAGGCCCTCTTCAACCACCAGCCGGGCGGCCGTGGCGGCGATCTGTTCCGACAGTTCGGTGGGCATGGGGGGATTTTAGGAGCCTGCCGGGTTTGGGGTCGGGCCCGACCCCAAGCCCGGCAGGCTCCTGGGCAGCGCCGCTTCAGGGCACCTCCACCGCGCCCATTCGGGCCATCACCATGCCGGCGCGGCTCAGCACATAAGGCGAGCCGGGGCGTTTTTCGAAGCGCTTGGGCGCCGGCAGCATCACCGACAGCTGGGCCGCCTGCAGCGGCCCGAGCTTGGCGGCACTGACCCGAAAGTAGTACTGCGCCGCAGCCTCGGCGCCGAACAGGCCCTCGCCCCATTCCACGTTGTTGAGGTAGATCTCCAGGATGCGCCGCTTGCTCAGCAGGGCTTCCAGCATCAGCGTGATGACGAACTCCTGTGCCTTGCGTCCCAGGCTGCGCTCGCCGCCCAGGAACAGGTTCTTCGCCAGTTGCTGCGTGATGGTGGAGCCGCCGACCAGCTTGGCTTGCGCCACCGACTTGAGCGCCGCCAACTTGCCGCCGCGGCGTTGTTGATTGGCTTTCTCGGCGCGCGCCTCGGCCCGCGCTTCGGCATTCTGGTTGCGCTCCCAGGCTTTTTCGATCGCGTCCCATTCCACGCCGCTGTGCTCGGAAAACCCGGCGTCTTCCGATGCGATCACGGCCCGCTTGAGCGAGTCGCTGATCGCCGGATAGTCCACCCACCGCTGGCTCCAGCTCGGCCGGTCCTTTTCGGTCAGCAGCCGCCAGCCTTCAGAGCGCTGGAAGGTGGTGGAGTGCGGGTCCACCCACGCCATCAGCGCGACGCGGGCCGCGAAGTACAGCTGCAAGGCCAGCGCGCACAACACCACCAGCGCCAGCAGCCGCGCGAGAGAGGCCGCGATCGCCTTCATGCCAGCGCTTTCACGGCACCGCCTTTACGTTGCCGCCGCGGCCAGGCGCAAGCGCAGCGCCGCCAGCACGGCCGCGGTGTCCGGCCATTCGCCACGCCAGAGCTGGAAGCTTTCCGCCGCCTGTTCCACCAGCATGCCCAGCCCGTCGCGAGCCACCGCGCCGTGGGCCGCCGCCCATCCCAAAAAGGCTTGGGCGGCCGGACCGTACATCAGGTCCACCGCCAGCGCGCCCGGCGCCAGCGTGGCCGCCGCCACTGGAATGGCCGCGCCTTGCAGGCTGCTGGCGCTGGCGTTGATCACCACATCGAAACCCGCGCCGCAGCCGGCCAGCGGCAGGGCTTGCAACCGCGCATTGCCGGCAGCGGCCAGATGCCGCGCCACCAGCGCTTGCGCCTTGGCCAGCGTGCGGTTGACCACCACCACATGCGCCGGGCCGGTGCCCAGCAACGGGCCCAGCACCCCGGCCGCGGCACCGCCGGCGCCGATCAGCAACAGCCTTCGGTTCCGCAGCGAAACACCGGCGTTGATTTCGATGTCGCGCACCAGGCCGACACCGTCGGTGTTGTCGGCCA
The DNA here is from genome assembly GCA_031378125.1 of Methylibium sp. Lineage (GTDB taxonomy): Bacteria > Pseudomonadota > Gammaproteobacteria > Burkholderiales > Burkholderiaceae_C > LGRD01. The sequence continues at coordinate 12,446 of JANNDW010000090.1, forward strand.
ACCAGCCTTGTGCGTCGAAGCGCAGCGTGTTGGCCGCCTGCGCCAGCGCGGCCCGCGCGGTGTGGCGCGGTGCGAGCCCGAACGCCTCGAACTTGAACGGCACCGTCACGTTGCAGCCGCGCGCCGCGCCGCCCTGGTCGGAACGCGCGAACGCCGTCACGGCTTCGGCAAAGCCATTGCGCGGGCACAGCAGCCGGCTGTAGCCCATCTGCTGCCCGGTCGCCTTGGCGAACTCGGCGTGGATGAAAGGCGACTGGCTGTGTTCGACCGGGTTGCCGGCCACGGCGTAACGATCCATGCTGTTGTCGGAGCGAGTCCCGGCCTACTGCCCCCCGCCGAGCTGCGTGGTCTCCAGCCCCTCGTCGCGGGTGAACTTGAAGCGTGAGGTGATGACGATCTGATCGGCCTTGCGCATGGCCTTGGTGAACGAGCCGAACGGCGCCGCTGCCTTGACGATGGCCACCGCGCGCAGGTCCAGGACCTTCGACTTCGAGCCGCGCACGACTTCGGTTTCGACCACCCGGCCTTCGGTGTCGACGGTCACGTTCATCGTCAGCTCGCCGTACAGCTTGCGGCCCTGGTATTCGGGAAAGTTGCGCGTGCCGCGCTCTTCAATTTTGCGCCGCATCTGGTCGTAGTAGATCGCGTACACCTCTTCGCGCGTGGCCGGGCTGATGTAGCGCTTCTTCGGGCGCGCGTTTTCTTCGTTGATGCGCTTTTCGATCTCGGCCAGCAGCTGGATCAGCTGGCGGCGCTTTTCTTCCATCGCGCGGTCTTCGGGCGTGCCCTGGTCGCGCCGCGGGTCGGGCGGCGGCAGCAGCGCCAGCTCACGCCGCATGTGGGTCAGCAATTGCTGCTGGGACTGCTGGAGCTGCTCGATTTGCCGGCGCGCCTCTTCGTCGGAGTCGCCCAGTTCCACCAGCGCCGAAGGCGGCAGCGGCGACATCGCCCGGCCCTTTTGTGCCTCGCCGCCGCCGGCCAGGTTGGCTTGCGCAATCGCCTGGGCTTTGTCCGGCCGTTCGCCCGAGCGCGAGTTGACCAGGATCACCTCCAGTGGCGAGTCTGGGAACACGCGGTTGAAAGCTTCCGGGTCGACGAAGCGCACCGTCAGCAACACCGCGTGCACGGCCAGCGAGAACAGCAGCGCCACCTGCAAGGTGGACAGCTGGCTAGCAATGCGCGTCTTAGGCCGCCGGGACGGTATCCGCTGTCGCACTCGTTTCGCTCTCGGTTCCATCGGCTTGCACGTCGATGGCCAGCGTCAAGGGGCCGGCGCTGTCGGCCGCTTCGTCAAGATCGGTGTCGCTCAGCACCGCCTCGTCGGCCGGAGTCGAGGGGTCGTCCAGCCGGGCCGCCACGCTGGCCCGGATGTCCAGCGTGAGCAAATCGGTGCTGCCGATGCGCACCCGAACCCGAGCGCCGCGCGGCAGCCCTTCAGCCCCGGTGGCGCGAACCACCAGCGGCAGCTCGTCGGCACGCACCAGCCCGTCCTTCATCACAACGGCGTTGAGCTCGCGCACCTCGTTCTGCGCAAGGTGTTGCAAGGTCCAATAGCGCTCGATGCCGGACTGAAAGGCGTTGTATTCGGCATAGGCCGCATCGAAGCTGGAGACGATGGCGAACAGCTGCACGTCCTTGGGGCGGAACGGCGCAGCCAGCGCGGCCGTGCGGCCGTGGCGTGCGCAGGCAATGATCTGCCACTGGTTCACCAGGTCCACATAGCGCCGCAGCGGCGACGTGGCCCAGGTGTACTGCGCCACACCCATGCCCGCGTGCGGCGCGGGCTTGGTGCCCATGCGCACCTTCACGCCCGGCGCCAGGCTGGCCTGGCTGCGGTAGATGCCCGGCACACCGCAGTCGTGCAGCCAGCCGCCCCAGGTGCTGTTGGCCAGGATCATTGCCTCGGCCACGATCAGGTCCAGCGGCGAGCCGCGCTGGCGGGTGCTGATGGACACACGCTCGTTGCCTTGCGGCTCGCGCCCGTCATTGCCTTCGAGCCTGAAGTTGTAGTCTGGCCGATTGAAATTTTCCGGTTTGCCGCGCACCACCTCGCGCTGCGCTTTCAAGTGCTTTGCAAGCCGAAACGTGAAGGCCAGTTCCGCCGCGAACTCATAGCCGGCCGGCGCTTCGCCGGTGAGCGACGCTTCGGTGACCACGCTGTCGAGCTTGTCGTGGCGCAAGTTGGCGGCGATGCTCACGCGTTCGAGCCGGGTCTCGGTGGCCGCAACCGCCAGGCTCATCTCATCGAATGTGACGTACAGCGACACCGCCGGGCAGTCCTGACCGGCCGTCAAGGTGTAGGCCTGCACCACGTCGTCGGGCAACATGGTCAGCTTGTAGCCGGGCATGTAGACGGTGGACAGGCGTTCGCGCGCCGCCTTGTCGACGGGCGTGTCCGGCGCAAACGCCAGGGCCGGCGCGGCAATGTGGATGCCAAAGATCACCTTGCCGCTGCCCAGGCCGCGCACCGACAGCGCATCGTCGATCTCGGTGGTGGCCGAATCGTCGATCGAGAAGGCCTGGGCTTGCGACAACGGCAATGTTTCCTTGATGGCCGGTGCTTGCAGCGGCGGGAACGCGGTGCCCTTGGGGAAATTCTCGAACAGGAAGCGCTTCCAGTGGAACTGGTAGGGCGAGTCGATCGCCCCGGCCGCCGTCAGCAAATCCAGCGGCGCCCGCTGTGCCCGCCGCGAGGCCTCGACCACGGCCTTGTACTCGGCGGCGTTCTTGTCCGGCCTGAACAAAATCTTGTACAGCTGCTCGCGCACCGGCGCTGGGCAAAGACCCGCCACCAGCTCGCCCGCCCAGGCGTCGATTTGCGCGCTGACGAGTTTCTTGCGCTCGATGCCCAGCAGCGCGGCCTTGACGATTTCTTCCGGCGCCTTCTTGAAGTTGCCCTTGCCCATGCGCCGAAAATAGTGCGGCGCATCGAACAGCCGGAACAGCGCGGCCGCCTGTTTCTCCACGCCAGCGCTCTTCTCGAAGTAGTCGCGCGCCAAGTCGGCGAAACCGAACTCGGCCTCGGGCGCAAACTCCCAGGCCAAGTCCAGGTCGATCTCCTTGGCGATGGCGTGTGCCGCCGCCACCAGCTCGGCCGGCTGCGGCTTGTCGAACTTGAGCAGCACGTTGGCGGCCTTGACCTTCACGCGCTTGCCGGAGTCGAGTTCGATCTGCACCGATGTGCCGGCCTCGGCCATCACGCGGCCCGC
>JANNDW010000097.1:0-17384 GCA_031378125.1 Methylibium sp.
CAGTCTGGACCGCCATTGCGATGAATGCGCGACGCGTGGTGGCTGGTGACGACATTGCGGTGGTGAACGGACCCAAAGTCGCCGGTCGCCGTTGTCTCGTCTACTGTCTGATGTTCCCTGCAAGCAGACCACGGCCTGACCACCAGAACGGAAGCTAAGATCGGTCCGCGCGGCACTCCGTCCCGCTGCCCGGTTTGCAAGGCTGGGCACACAACAGTTCAAGCACAACAGCGACGGAGGAACGACCCATGTCGGCACGCATCAGTTCCTGGGCAGGCATGCTGTCGGCGGGTCTCCTGGCTGCAGCGACAGCTGGCGCGCAGAAGTTGGATTCGCCCGCGCCGGAAGAGCCCAGCCTGCGCCTCAACGAGGCCATCGTTCTGCTGGACTATCAGGTCATCCGCGTGACCGGTGACGAACCGATCGATCTGATGGGCTTTCACTTGGTTAACAAGGTGGCCGACGGGGTGTACCTGGGAGCCGGCCTGTTTGCGCCCCTAGTGAAGGGCGTTTACGGCGGATTCACGGCCTACGACATCAGTGCTCACCTGCAGCGGCGCCTGACGAACCGGCTGTTTGCCACGGCCGGCCTCTCGCTCGGCGGTGGTGCCGGGGGCCGCAGCCCCGAGCACGCGCAGGTGCTGACGGGCACGGGTAGCTTTTACAAGGCATATGTCGGTCTGGGCTACGACCTGGGGGACTTTGCGATAGGCCTCAATGTGTCGAAGATGAAGTTCATGAGCTCGGCAATCGACGGCACCCAAGCCAATGTCTTCGTGCAGGTCCCCTTCAGCTACATCACCGGATCCTTTAGCAGGCGCGAACAGGGCCTGTCGCCTGTCGAAGCCGGCCAGGCTGCAGAGGCATCGACCGAGCGGATGTTGACGGTCGTCTTCGACAACTTCAAACAACTGAATCCCGAAGGCTCGTACAAAGGCAGCTTCAACATCGCCGACCTGCAGTTCGCGCAGTACTTCGCCCGCGACACTTACTGGTATGCAGGCTTGGGCGTGGGCTACCGCGGCCTGCCGTTGTACAACCATGTCATGGGCGGCTTGGGGCAACGTGTCCCACTGTCGCCACGGTTCAACCTCTACGGCCAGCTTGGCATCGGTTCGGGCGGCTACTCGCCCGACAAGATCAACACCGATGCCGGGCTCCTCGTGTATCCGAGGATCGTTGGCGAGTACACGCTGACCAAAGACCTTGGCGTGTCGGTGTCAGCCGGCTATTTGGCAGCGCCCAAGGGCTCGTCGAAGAACCTGTCTTTCGGCCTGGCGCTGACCCAGCACCTCGGCCCTCGAGATGGGTCTATCGGCGCCCGCGACACTGCCGCCGGGACGGCCTTGCAGGGGTATCGGGTCAGCTTGTTCCAGGAGACCGAGTCGTCCCTGCGTTTCATCGGTGTCGACCGCGGCAGCCTGAGACTGATCGGGATACAGGCCGACGTGCTCGTCAACGAGCGTTGGTACATCCCGCTGCAGGCGTCGGTGGCCTACAGCACCTACCTGGGTTACCCTGGCTATGGCGAGGTGCTCGCGGGCATCGGCGTGCAAAGCCTGGCTGGCAGCCGCGATCGGCTCCAGGCGTTCGGCGAATTGATGGCTGGCACCAACGTGCACGGTCTGGCCGTGAAGGCGGATGCGGGGCTTCGCTACGGCCTGAGCGATCGGGCCGCGCTGCGCGTGGCGGTGGGCCACATCGAGGCCCGGAGCAAGGCCGGCAACCGCTTCACGGCAAACAGCCTGAGCTTCGGCTTCGATTACATGTTCTCGTTGCCGACTTGGTGACACCATGGACATCGACCCCCAGCAGCTCATCGAATCACCCGACGACGGCGCCGCCAGCGACCGCAGGGTGGCCTTGCTCAACACCTTTGTCGCCATCACCGTGGCGCTGCTCGCGACGTTCATGGGCGTGTGCAAGGTGAAGGACGACAACATCGTGCAGGCCATGCAGCAGGCACAGGCCGACAAGCTCGATCACTGGAACTTCTACCAGGCGCGCAACATCCGGCAAGACATGGCCGAGGCCACCGCCACGCAGTTGCGTCTGGCCAAACTCGGGCGCCCTGCCACCGAGGCCGCGGCTTACGACGAGGCCATCGCCCGCTACGACGCCAAGGCCGCGAGCGAAGCGCAGAAGAAGGCGGAGCTCAAGGCCCAGGCCGAGCAGAACCAGAAGTCCTACGACAGCCTCAACTACCGCGACGACCAGTTCGACCTGTCCGACGCGGCGCTCGCCATCGCCATCGCGCTGCTCGCGGTGGCGGCGTTGACCAAGATCTGGTGGATGTATTGGCCGTCGTGGGTGCCCATCAGCTTCGGTGTGTTGATGGGCCTGTCGGGCTTGCTCGGCTGTGCGCTGCACCCAGACACCTTGACGCGGCTGCTGTCCTAGTCTGAACAGGAACCTTGAATGAGAAGAGATTTGCCGTTGCTGTGCCTTTGCCTCTCGGCTGCCCTGCTGGGCGCTGGATGCAACAAGCCCAACGCACCTGCGCCCACCACCGAGGCCGTGGCACAGGCCGCCTCGCCGACCGCGGGTGCAAGTGCAAGTGCGCCGGCAGCCGCCAACGCATCGGCCCCTGCCGCTGCTGCCGCTTCGGTGGCGTCGGCACCCGCCGTCTCCGCGACGGCGGTCGTGGCGGCGAGCGCCGGCGCGCTTTACACCGTGGTCGATGGCAACAAGGTCGATGCCAACACGCTGGAGGGCTTTCGCACCTGGCGCGCCGCAGCCTGCGACCGCTGCCACGGCCCCAACCAAGAGGGCCTGGTCGGCCCCTCGCTGCTGGAGGGATTGAAGACCTTGACCAAGGAAGAATTCGTCAAGACGCTCAAGGAAGGCCGGCTCGAAAAGGGCATGCCAAGCTGGACCACAAGCGCCAATGTGATGGCCAACATCGACAATCTCTATGCCTACCTGAAAGGCCGCTCCGATGGCGCCATCACGCAGGCGCGAGTGACGGCAATCTCAAACTGATTTTCGTTGTCGAAGACGAACCCGCCGCCGCCCGATCAGGCCGGTGCGGCGCTCTGCGCAGCGAAATAAAGGAGGAGAGACGGTACTCCGGCTCGGGGGACATTCGCGGAGCGGAGTGCCGCACCGGCCTGATCTCGCACCACCTTTCGCAGGAACGCATTTACGTCGTCGAATGCAAAACACCCTCAAACCGCACAACTCCTGAACCCACAAAACACATCATCCCGCTCCGGCATGTAGAAGTTGCGGAACTTCGCATTGCGGATGCGCGAGCTGGTGGCGAACGACGCGCCGCGCAGCACCTTGTGGGTACCGAACCAGGGCTGCGAATAGTCGAGGTACGGGTCGGCTTCAAAGCCCGGGTAGGGCCGCAAGGTGCTGGCCGTCCACTCCCACACATCGCCCCAGCGAAAGCCGCGCGACGCTCCCTGGTGCGCGGCGGCTTCCCATTCCACTTCGGCCGGCAGGCGGCGGCCGGCCCAGCGACACCAGGCATCGGCTTCGTACCAACTGACGTGCATGACGGGCTGCGTCAGCGGCACGCGCACCATCTTGCCGTGGCGGCGCAGCAGCACGCCCTGGCGCATCTGGTCCACATGGCGCGGGGTGCGGCGTTCCAGGCGCTGCACCCAGGCCCAGCCTTCGTCGCTCCAGAAGCGGCGCTCGTCGTAGCCGCCGTCTTCGACGAACTCGCAATACTGCGCCCAGCTCACGGCCTGGGCGTCGATTTCGAACTCGGGCACGTCGACCTCGTGGCCCCACTTCTCGTTGTCGAACACGAAGCCGCCGCCGTCGCTAGCCTGGTCACCCAGCGGCGGGCGGGCGCGCCGTTCCGGCCGGGCGCTGCCCAGCCGCCAGCGTGTGGCGGGGAACATCAAGGGTTCGCGCGTGGCCATCGTGGCCAGCGGGGGCAGCAGGCCGGCGTCGAAGTCCAGCGTCTGGGCCAGCATCGCAAAGGCCTCGACGTGCATGTCTTCGTGGAACAGCGCCAGGCGATGGAAGTACAGCGCGTCGTCCTCGTCGGGCGTGGCCTCCAGCAGCTCCAGCGTGGTTTCCAGCGTGTGCACCAGGTACTGCTTGGTGTCTTGCAAGCCGGGCAGGTCGAGTTGCCAGCGCGTGTTGTGCGGCACGTTGCTGGAGTCGTACCAGCGGTCGGCGTGCGGCAGGATGGAGGCGAGTTTCGGCGTTGTGGGGTCGCAGTGGCTGCCGCGCTGGCGCTGCAAGTTGCGCCCGATCCAGTGTTCCTGGAACCAGCCGATGTGGCCCAGTTCCCACAGCGGCGGGTTCAGCTCGGGCAGTTCGGGCACCCCCAACGGCGGCTCCCGCAGCGCGCGCTCGCAGGCGTTGATCCAGCGCAGCGTGTGGTTGCGCGCATCCATCAGCGCCAGCGACAACAGGCCCTTGTCCGCGCGGCGCATGCGCGCGGAGGGGATGGCACCCACTTCGATGTCGAGCACGAAGGGCCCTACCGACCGGGCCGCACCAGCGCCGCTCCAAGGTCGGCAAAGCTGCGCGATTGCAGCGAGCCTTCGATGACCATGTGCAGCGCCAGCTCGACACGACGCGCCGAAAACAGGCCACGCAGCGAGTTGCGCCCCCCCAGCACTTCGGTCACCAGCAGATAGCGCAAACCATGATCGCGCAGCGTGGCGACGATGTTGCCGACACGCGCGCCGGCCAGTTGCGCCATGTCGACGACCTGCCACTGCGACACCGGCGTCATCACATGTTCGAGCGCGAGTTCTTCATGCCGCACGTGGTCGGCCAACGCGCGGACCACGGGTCGTTCGCCCTGCAGGTCGTCGGCGGTGACCAGGCCGATCAACTCGCCGTGCACGCCGGTGACGAACGCCATGCGCACGCCCGCACGCTTCATCACGTGCAGGGTCTGGTCCAGCCCGTCCTGGTGGCTGGCCATCACGATGGAGCTCAGGCGCAGGTCGGTGAACACGCTCAGCGCAGCGTCGTTCGGGCCGGCCGTCTGCTCGGTCTTGGGCAACGCAGGCGCAGTGGCCAGCGTCGACAACGGCAGGGGGCGGAAATGGTCGTTCAACGGCATGTTGCACTCCTTCATTTCGGCGTTGGCAGCGCCCCGTTCTGGAACGCCGCCGGGCGCCGCAGAAGCGTCGCTCAGCAGCATTATGTTCGCGTTGGGTTGTAGATCGAGAGGCTCTGTTCACCCTGGGTCGCATCAGTCGGCGACCGGGCTTCGCCCGAGTGTCCGCAAGGGCGAGCACAGCGCCACCATCACGGCCAGCGACACCCAACCCGCGGCGCACCACAGCGCGGTCCGCGCACCCCAGGCTTCAGCCACCAGCCCCCGGCCAACGCGCCCATCAGCATGGCGGCCAGGCCAACGAACTTGATGCCGGCGTTGACACGGGCCAGCGCGTCGGCAGGCGCCAGCGTCTGGCGCAGCACCGTGTCGTTGATCTGGTAGACGGTGGCCGCGCCGTCGCCGATGAGCTGTTGCGCGATCAACAAGGCCGCACCGGCCCAGCCGGCGGCGCTGGCCAGCGGCGGCAGGAACAGGGCCGCGGCCACGCAGGCCAACGCGCCGATCATCAGCGGCCCAGTCGCCCAGCGTAACGACAAGCGGCCCGCCAGGGTCGCACCGAAGAAGGCGCTGATGCCACCGACGGCGAAGATCATGCCCAGCACGCCCGCTCCGAAGCCGAGATCGCGCGCCAGGTAGATCAGGAACACCGCGCCGAACAGGTGCCCGCCGCCGGCCACGCAAAACTCGACGGCCGCGAGCGTGCGCAGCACGGGGTCGCGCCACAGCAGGCGCAGGCCCTCGCGCGCGTCGCGCCACAGCGCGCCGGCCGCAGCCGAGGCACGGCCCGGCCGCGCGGCAGCCACATCGTCCACCACGGGCGCACGCCAGATCAGCAGCGCCGAGCCCAGGTACGACAGCGCATCCAACAACACCGCGATGGGCGCGCTGAGCCATTGCACCAGCCACCCACCGATACCGAACGACGCGGTTTCGACCACGGCCTGGCCGGCCGCAATGCGGCTGTTGCCCGCCAGCAGCTGGCCGCGCACCAACAGGCGCGGCAGCAAGGCCGCATAGGCCAGTTCGAACGCCACGTTGAACACACCGCACCCCAACGCGATCGCCAGCAGCAGCGGCATGCTCAGCCAGCCCATCCACGCGCCGAGGGGAATGGCCAGCAACAGCGCGGCACGTGCCAGGTCGGCCACCAGCATTACGCGCCGTTTGGGCCAGCGATCGATCAGGCTGCCCAGCAGCAGCGCGCTGGCGAAGCCCGCCACGATGTCGGCCACGCTCAACACTGCCACCTCCAGCGGCCGCGCGTTCAGGAACAGGATGGCGACAAACGGCAGCGCGGTGCGGCTGATCAGCGAGCCGAACAGCGACACCATGTCGGCCGCGAACAGCCACTGGAAGGCCGCTGGAAAGCGGGTTTCCGAAGGCCGTTCGGGGGCCGTGGTGGCACGCGGTATCACGCGGCGCCAGCCTGATGGTTGGGCCTGGACGTCATGCGCGGACTCTCCCCCTGCTGGTGTGGCAGGCCAGTGTAGGCCGGCGCCGTGCGCCAGGCCGGGCGCGGTATATCCTTGGCCCCCCTCGTCGAACCGCCATGGCCGCCCTGCACATCACCGACATCGAATCCGCCATCAACTGGTGGCGCCAGCGCAGTCCCTCGCCCGACGGGATCACCGCCTGCGCCGAGGTGCGCGCGCTGGCCGAGGTGTATGGGCTGATGGTGTACTACCACGAGGTTGAATGCGACGAGGACACAATGCCGGCCAAGGCTCGCGATGCCTGGCTGGCCTGGTACGCCAGCACGCTCGATGCGCCCTGCATTGCCATCTGCTCCACCAGCCAGGGCGACGACGTGTGCAAGGGCTGCGGCCGCACCTTCGCCGAAGTGCAGCACTGGACCGTGATGACGCCGGGCGAGAAGCGCGCCACCTGGCGGCGCATCACGATGGACAGCACGGCGTGGCGCTTCAACAAGTATGCGGAGCGGGCGCAGGAGCGAACGCAGGACCGGACTCACAAGCTGGCCGAACCTGTCGAAGCAACGCATGCAACGCATGCGATCGAGCTTGAGGCCGCGAAAAATTCCGCTGCTGGCGGTGCGGCGCAAGCGCAGCCCCCCGAGGCGGCGGCGTGAGCCGGCCCTCGCTGCTGCACAGCGCGCGCCGCATCGCCAAGCTGGCCTGGCCGGTGTTCATCGGGCAGGTGGCGGTGCTGGCGTTCAACACGGTGGACACGGTGATGACGGCGCGCTATTCGGCAACCGACCTGGCCGCGCTGGCGATCGGCGGGTCCGTCTACATCTCGGTGTTCATCGGGCTGATGGGCGTGGTGCTGGCGGTGGGGCCGATCACCGGGCAACTGTTCGGCGCGCGAAAGTTGGCCGAGGCCGGCCAGCAACTGCACCAGGCGATGTGGCTGGCGCTGGCTTTGTCGGTGCTGGGCTGCGCGGTGTTGCTGTTCCCGCAGCCGTTTTTGAGCCTGGCCCGCGCGCAGCCCGAGGTGGCGGTCAAGGTGCGCAGCCACCTCGCCGCGCTGGCGTTTGCGCTGCCCTGCGCTTTGCTCTTCACCGCATTCCGCGGCTTCAACACGGCGGTCTCACGACCCAAGATCGTGATGGTGTTGCAACTGGGCGGGCTGGCGCTCAAGGTGCCGTTGACCGCGCTGCTGGTGTTCGGGTGGACGCTGAACACGCCCATGGGCGAGCTGCGCGTGCCGTCGCTGGGTGCGCCGGGCTGCGGTGTGGCCACGGCCATCGCGATGGCCTGCCAGTTGCTGGCGGCCTGGGCCGTGCTGGGTCGTGACCCTTTCTACGCCCCCTACGGATTGCGCGGTGCCTTCAGCGCACCGCACCGGGCCAGCCTGGTGGAGCTGCTGCGGCTGGGCGTGCCGATGGGCTTGTCGATCGCCATCGAGGTCACTGGCTTCAGCTTCATGGCGTTTTTCATTTCGCGCTTTGGCACCACGCCGGTGGCGGCACACCAGATTGCGCTGAACCTGGTGTCGTTGATCTTCATGCTGCAGTTGGCCATCGGCAACGCCACTGGCACCCTGGTGGCCCAGCGCATCGGCGCCGGCGACGCCGCCGATGCGCGCCGCCTGGGCTGGCATGGCGTGGAGGCCGGCGTGTTGATCGCCGCGGTGATCGGCTGCGTGGTCTACCTGCTGCGCGAGAGCATCCTGCGCATCTACACCAGCGACGCCGCCGTCATTGCCGTGGCCGTGCCGCTGCTGGCCTGGGTGGTGCTGTTCCACATTGCCGACGCCGGCCAGACGCTGGCCGCTTTTGTGCTGCGCGCTTACCGCGTGGCCACCGTGCCGCTGCTGGTGTATGCGTTTGCGATCTGGGGCGTGGGGCTGGGCGGCGGTTATGCGGTGGCGTTCAACACCACCGGCTGGAGCCCGGCGGCGCTGCACGGTGCCCAAGGCTATTGGGCCGCGGCCACCTTGGGCCTGGTGGTGGCGGCGGCGGGCTTGTGCGGGTTTCTGGCGTGGATGTTGAAGCAGCAGCGTGGGGCCGGCGTGCTCGGCGCGGGTGGGTCAACGCGCTAGGGCGCTATTGAACCGTCACCCCGGCAGCGTCAGCACAAAGCAGCTGCCACCCCCGTCGCGCGCCTCGCAGCGCACGGTCCCGCCGTGGCGTTCGGCGATCTGCCGCACCAGGCTCAGCCCCAGGCCCACACCGCCTTCCCTCTCGGCATGGCCGGGCAGGCGGTAGAAGGCTTCGAAGATGCGCTCGCGCAAGGCTTCGGGCACGCCGGGGCCGCGGTCGCACACGCGCACCACCGAGCGGCCGGCAGCGCGTTCGGTGCTGACGCCGATCTCGCCGCCGCCGTAGCGGCGGGCGTTCTCCAGCAGGTTGCGCAGGGCTCGGCGCAGCAGCCGCTCGTCGCCGTTGACAGTCAATGAGACACCGTTGGCGGCAGCATCGACGCGCGCCGCCTCTTCAGCCGCCAGGGCCAGCAGATCGACCCGTTCGGACTGTTCCAGCGCGAGCGCGGCATCGAGCCGGCTGGCCAGCAGCACTTCTTCGACCAGCGCGCCCAGCTCGGCCACGTTGGTGTCGATCTCGCGCTTGAGCTTGTCACGCTGCGCCGGCGGCGCGTCGTCGAGCATGGAGACGGCCATCTTCATGCGCGCCAGCGGCGAGCGCAGTTCGTGGCTGGCGTTGGCCAGCAGCGACTGGTGCGATTGCACCAGGGCCTCGACCTTGGCCGCGGCCTGGTTGAAGCTGGCGGCGACCTGGGCCACCTCGTCGCGGCCCGACACGTCCACACGCTGGCGCAGGTCGCCGGCGCCGAAGCGCTCGACGCCTTGTTTGAGCGCTTCGAGCCGCCGCGTCAGGCGGCGCACCACCGGGTAGGCGCCGGCGGCGATGGCCAGGAACAGGATCACCAGCAGCACCGCCAGGCCGGCACCGCGCTGCCACGCCGGCGGGACGAATGGCAAAGGCGGCGGCTCCAGTGGACCGGGCGGGCCGGCGCGTGGCCCGCCTTGCGCTTGGCGCAGCCCGCCGGGGCGCATCACCCACAGGGTTCGGCCGTCTTCCAAGCGGACCGCAAAGCCGCGCTGCCCGGCTTCATTTTGCCGGCGTGTGAACGAGTCGGACACGCCGATGCGTTCACCTTGCGGGTTGTCCAGCGCCAGCGGCAGGCGCAGGCGCTGCGACCAGTCGCGCAGCGCGGCAGCCTGTTCCCCAGGGGGTGACTCGATGCCCGGCAGCGAACGCTGGATCAGGTCGCCCCAGGCTTCCATGCGTTCGCTGAGCACCGACTCGGAGCGCACCCGCTCCTGGTCGATCTGGCGTTGAAACAGCAGGCCGGAGGCAAACGCAAACAGCAGCAGCACCACCACCACGGTGAGGTAGATGCGCAGGTACAGGCTTTTCATGACGACACCCCGCTCGCCGGGTACGACGAGCGACCCTCCCAGGGCCACGAAGGGGCCCCTGCGTGGCCCATGGTCGGGCCTTGCTTGGGGCTGAGGCCGGACACAAACAGTCCCTGCGGACTGTTCGTCGCCTGCCGAAGGCCATCGGCCTCTGGCCGATGGCGGCCCGGCGCGGCGGCCCGTGCGCCGTCACTCGCCGTCATCAGCGTCCTGCTTCTTGGCGAACACGTAGCCGGCGCCGCGCACGGTCAGCACCCGGCGCGGCAGCTTGGCATCGTCTTCGATGACCGCGCGGATGCGCGAGATGTGCACGTCGATGGAGCGATCGAAGGCTTCCAGCGGATGGCCCTTGAGCAGGTCCATGATCTGGTCGCGCGACAGCACGCGCCCGGGGCTTTGCGCCAGCACCACCAGCAGGTCGAACTGGTGGCTGGTCAGGTCGCAGGGCTGGCCGGCCAGGCGGGCCAGGCGGGCGCCGAGGTCGATTTCCAGGCGGCCGAAGCGCAGCACCTCGTCGCCCAAAGACTGCGGCGCGGCGCGGCGCAACAGCGCCTTCACACGGGCGAGCAGTTCGCGTGGCTCAAAGGGCTTGCCCAGATAGTCGTCGGCACCCAATTCCAGGCCGACGATGCGGTCCATCGGCTCGCCGCGCGCGGTAAGCATCAACAGCGGCAGCGCGCGGGTGCGCGGCTGCGCGCGCAGTTCGCGGCACAGGTCCAGGCCAACGCCATCGGGCAGCATCAGGTCCAGCACCAGCGCATCGAAAGGCTCGCCGGCCAGGCACTCGCGGCCGGCGGCCAGCGAGGCGGCCGTGGTGATGTCGAAGCCGGCGTTGCGCAGGTAGTCGCCCACCATGGCCGAGAGGCGGGCGTCGTCGTCGATCAGCAGCAGGCGGGAGGTCATGGCGCGAGTGGATGAGAGGCGAGGCGGCGGCCGGGGCAAGGATCGATGATGGAGGCATCACGACAAAACCGCCTTGCAGCCGCTGGGCCTGCAGGCGGGTGTGGCGGAGTACAGCATAGCGCCGCCGGCATCTCTCTTGCCCGGGATCTCTCTCGCCAGTGATCACTGGGGCTGCTGGCGCTCCATCGGCCCGGCGCGTTCGCGCATGTGGGCGCCGCGCTGCCTGATTCGCTCGGCCAGCCTGGCGCGCTGTTCCGGCGTGAGCACGCGGCTCATGTCCAGCATGGCTTGCAGCATGCGCCGGCTGGACTCGTCATGTTTGACGCCCAGTTGCTGGCGCACCGACTCGGCGGCAGCGGCATCCACGCTGGGCGCCGCGAAGATCTGCAGGCCCTTGTCGCGCAAGGCGCGGGCGGCTTCGCGCTGAGCCTTCAGGTCCAGGGCCGCGGCCTGCGCGATCTGCTTCACCTGGGTGCGCTGCGCGTCGGTGGCGTCCAGGCCGTCCAGCAGGCGGTCGACACCGCGGGCTACGTGTTCGGGCGAGCCACCGAACATCATCCCGCCGCCCCCTGGCCCATGCCGCATTGGCTGGGCCCAGGCCGACATGGCCACCGTGGCCGATATCGCCACCAGAACGCTCAACACCACCCACCGCATGCCGCGATGGGTTGGCCGGCCGGTGGCCCTTGTCATTTTTGCTTGCAACATCATTCACTCCTTCGTCGCGCGGGCCGATTGCCCATGAACGAATGGTCGGCGCCGCCAGTGAAGAGGGCTTGGCTGCGGCGTAAAGATGTATGAAGCAAGCCTCACGGCATCGGCTTGGTCCGGCACTCGATGCTGTTGTCGCTGAAGGCGTTGCACATCACCACGAGTTTCTTCTCGGTGTCCAGGTACCAGGTCAGCTGCCCGCTGGCGCCCAGCGGGACCAACCTGGAAGCGCCGGCCGTCTGGGCCTGCGCTCCGGGGATGTTGGCGAAGAGGGCGATCGCGCCGGCGGCAAGACACACACCCAGCGTGACGGGGATGAGGGCTTTGTTCATGACGGGCTCCTTGTCTGCAAGAGTGGACGGGTGAGCCGGATTGTGTGGGACGCCGTCTCGCACACGAAAAACCCACTCGCGCGGGCCAGTCGTTTCGATGGCGCTGAGAGAGCCCATCGGCCGCGCGCCGCAGCAAGGCTGGGGCCGACCCGGTGTTGTCTCTGGACAGGAGCCTTTGGGCAAGAGCCTCTGAGCAAGAGCCGGCGCCGGGGAAATGCAGGTGGTCGGCCCTACCAGTTCCACACCCCCAGCCGCCCCTGCGACAAGTAGTAAATCTGATTGCCGATCTGCAGGCTGCGGTCACCCCACAAGTCGTAAGGCGCAGCCGATACCGGCGGCGCTTGCAGCATCGATTTGAGCGTCATCGTGCGCGCCGCGGTGTCGACCTCAAAGCGTTGCAAACCCTGCTGCGGTTGCGCCGGCGGTGTGTTCCACACGCTCAACGGCAGCGCGATGCGGGCCACCGTGGGCAGGCTGAGCAGGTTGATGCCTTGGGCCGACAGGTCCAGCCCGGTGTAGCTGCCGCGTTCGCCGAAGGTCTGCGACGCCAGTTCTTTCGGGCTGGCCGGATTCGCCACGTCGAACAGCGATACCTTGACGCCGCCGACCACGCCGCTGTCGCTGGCCTGCCGGCCAACGCCGAACAACAGGCCGTCGCGCAGCGGCAGCAGGTAGTCGGAGAAGCCTGTGACCTTGATCTCACCCACGGTCTTGGGGTCGGCCGGGTCGGCCAGGTCGAGCACATACAACGGGTCGACCTGGCGGAAGGTCACCAGATAGCCACGGTCGCCGAGAAAGCGCACCGCGTAAACCTGTTCGCCGGGCCGGCCCAGCGGCGCGGGGCGCTGGGCGTTCGGCAGTTGCGAGACGGGCTGCAAGCTCTGGTCGGCCGCGCGCTCGCGCAGCACGGTCAGCGTGGCGGGCGACGCCGGCTGGCTGGCGGCGTCGGCAGCAACGGCCCAGCCCAACTCGCCGGTGAAGCTAAGCACGCGCAGGTCGCCCTTGTGTTCGCTCATGCGGTACGACTTGGCCTTGTGGTCCCAGCCCAGGTGGCCGCTCACGCTGCCCGAGCCGCGATAGCTGGGGCCGGCGGCGGCGAGGCTGAACTTGTGCAGGTCGGTGGTGATTTGCGGCGGGTAGCGCAGCGCAAGCTCGGTGCCGGGGTAGGCATAGCGCGTGGTGGCCAGGTACAGGCTCTGGGCCGACATGTAGAACGCCTCGCTGCCGCCGACGATGCAGCGGCTCTGGCGCGTGAGGCCGGCACTGGCCAGGTCGAGCGTGGTGATCGTCGTGATCTCAAGCCCCAAGGATGCGTTCTTGGCCTGCACATAGCAGTCGGTGTCCGGCAACAGCGGTTGAGGCGCCGACCCGTTGACGCGCAGCGTGGGCAACACGTCGTTGTTGGACAGCAGCGCGAGCGCGGCCTCGCGTTCGCTGGGCGGCGCGGTCGATGGCAAGGCATCCACCGCCAGGCGCGGCGCGTAGGTGGTGACAACGAACAGCGCGTTGCCAATCAGCCGGGTTCCCAGCAAGCGCCCGGAGATCGTGAGCCGGTCTCCCGCCGCCAAGCCGCCCGATGCCGAGGCGTTCACCACCTGCAAATGCACCGAGCTCGATTCGATCCACGGCAGCGGCACCAGCGTTGGGCCACCGTTGCAATTGATCAACCCGCCGCAGGGGTCGATGCCGCCCTGGAAGCTCACGCTTTCGCTCACCACCGCGAGCTTCGCCGCGCTCTCCGCCAGCAGCATGCCGTGAGTCACCGGCACGGCTTTCGTTTCAGCTGGAAGCGCGAGGGTGGCCGTAGCCTCGATCCGACCATCGGCCAGGCGGCGATGCGCTTGCAGTTTCACTTCGGGCTGCGCCGAGGCATTGCGCGCCGTAGTGTCCAGCGTGTAGATGAACTGGCCGTCGCTCTTGATCAGGTCGGGCTCGTCGATGCCCTGCTCTTGCACGTTGCTGCCGGAGCGCAAGACCGAATCGCCCGCCGGCCCAGCGGCGGCCACCAGCCCGGGCGCGGCGCTCGGCGGCAAACCCGCGCCGGGCGTGGCCTGGCGCTGCGAAGCGCGGGCACGAAGCTTGTCTTTCACGTAGGCGAGCAGTTCGCCGGATTTCGATGCCGCGAGTGCAGGCTCACCTTGGGGCTGCTCGCTGGTCGGTGTGCCACCACCGCCACCGCAGGCCACCAAGGCGGTCAGCGCAATCGACAGCGCGGCAGCGCGCACGCAATCCCGGATGAATCGACGCTGGAACATGGTTCGCTCCTTGACAGGCATTGACCGGATTCGGCATTTGTGGGACGATATCCCACTTTCTTGGATCAAGTCAAGCATGAAGTCAACTGCGGTGGTACCAAGGCCGTGTCAAGCTGAAACAAATGAACTCCGGGCCAAAGATCGTTTTGGACAGCGTGCTGCGCGTCATGCGGCCGTTGGCTCGGCTGTTGATGCGCAACGGCGTGACTTACCCGGCCTTCAGCCTGGCCTTGAAGCGTGTGTTCCTGGAAGCGGCCCAGGCCGAATTGGCAAGCCAGCAGATGCCGGCCACCGACAGCGCGATCACGCTGCTGTCGGGCGTGCACCGGCGCGACGTTCGCAACCTGAGCCGCGGCGCCGCGCCTGAACGCGAATCGCCGCATCAACCGCTCGGGCTGGTGGGCCAGGTGGTGGCACGTTGGATGAGCGAGGCGCCGTATCTCGACGCCGCCGGCGCGCCGCGCGGCCTGCCCCGCACCGACGATCGCGCCAGCGAGGGCGCGAGCAACAGCACCGCCAAGCGCAAGAGCGGCAAGAGCGGCAAGATCGCGCGCAAAGGCGCCCCCGCCAGCTTCGACGCGCTGGTGGCCAGCGTCAGCAGCGATGTGCGGCCGCGCGCAATGCTCGATGAAATGCTGCGTCTGGGCGTGGTCAGCGAAGACGCCGGCGGCCTGCAGCTGGTGGCTGCCGGCTTCGCGCCGCGCCAGGGCCTGACTGAGACCGCTCAGCTGTTTGCCGACAACGTGAGCGACCACGCGGCCGCCGCGGCCGCCAACCTGCAAGGCGACGCCAACTTTCTGGAGCAAGCCATTTATGTCGACCAGCTCACTGCCGCATCGGCCGACGCGGTGCACAAAGCGGCAGTTCAGGCCTGGAAGCAGGCGTTCAAGACCGTGATGCGAGAGGCCCAACGTCGCTTCGACGCTGACGCGGCCCAGGCCGATACCTCACTGCGCACCCAGCGCGCCCGCTTTGGTGTGTACTTCTTCAGCGACCGGGAGAATTGAATGTTGACCGCTTTGCGCCCTCGCCTTGCAGCCCTGGCCCTGCTCGCCTGGCTGGCCGCTTGCGGCCCCGGAGTGGGCGGCACCGGCACCGGTGTCGAGCCCGCCGCCCTGGCCTCGTTCGGCGCCAAATCGGCGCCGCTGTGTGCGGCCAGTTTTGCGTCCGCGCTGCAGTGTCCGCCTGCCGGCGGCGCGGTCTCGCCAGTAAGTGAAGGCACGGCCAAGGTGGTGTTTGTCGACACCGCCACCGGCGGCCAGATCAGCGTGGTGTTCGAGGCGAATCGGCTCGACCTGGAAGCGCGCTGCCAGGGCCTGCAATTTGCCGGCAACTGGGGCATCGACGCGGCAGGAACGCTGCGCTTTTACGGCAGCGTTCGCAGCGGTGCGTCGCCGGTGGACCCGCCGGCCTACCTGAGCGTGCAGCTGCAGACCGGCGATGGAGCAGGCGAGTTGAGCATCGTGCTGCAGAACCTGCAGGGCGCGGTAATTCTCGGCCCGGCGGTGCTGCGGCCCGCGACGGGTGGCCCGGCGACAGCCTGCCCGTGACATGTCGCGACACTGCAAAAGCGAAACGGGCCGCGAGGGCCCGTTCATGCTTTATTTCTGGCGGAGAGGGCGGGATTCGAACCCGCGGAACCTTGCGGTTCGCCTGATTTCGAGTCAGGTACATTCGACCACTCTGCCACCTCTCCGGTGTGTGTTCAGATTCGGCGGGTCGAGGCCGAACTGCAAATTCTAGCCGACCCCTCTCACTCCACGACCCACAGGCGCAGGCCGCTCAGGCGGGTGTCGCTCAGGTGGGTCTGCCAGCTTTGGCCGGGCTGCAGTGGCCAGGCGTCGGTGAGCGTGCCGGTGGTGACCACATCGCCCGGCCCGATCGGCCATTGCTGAGGTTGCACGGCCATCGCGTCGACCCACAAGCGCAGCGCGTTGAGCGGGCCGTCGAGCACGGCGTTGCCCTCGCCCCGGTCGACCTCGACTCCGTCTCGAATCAACTGCAAGCCGAGCCGGGCCAGCTCAGCGCCGGGCGCGTCGAACAAGACGATCGGCGCCTGTGGCCCCACCAGCAGCCGGCCGTGCAGACCGAAGTCGGCCACCGTGTCGGGGGCCTGGAAGCGCCAGGCGTCGAAATGGGTTTGCACAACCTCGATGCCATGGGCCACCCATTCGATGCAGGCCACCAGTTCGGCTTCGCTCATGCCGGCTCGCGGAGAACGCGCAAAGCAAAAGACGATTTCGGGCTCTAAACGCGGCTGCACCAGGCCGGCCAGCGAGAGCGTCGCCTCGACACCTTCGAGCAGTGCCAACGTGCTGTCCCACACAGGCGCCCAAATAGGCGCGTGCACACCGTACTTGGGCCAGATGCCACGGTTGGTGAAGCCGATCTTGTAGCCGCACGGCCGTTCACCCGCTTTGATGCGGCGGCGGCGAATCTCATCGGCGACCGCGTAGCCTTGCTCGAGTGTGAAGCCGGCATGGGTCGCCGTCGGCAATGGCAGGCAAACGGCCGCCTGGCGTGCCCGCTGCAACTCGTCCGCAAGCGCGCTGATGTTCATGCCTTCAACAACGCCAAACCGCCCATGTACGGGCGCAGCGCTTCAGGAACCGTGATCGACCCATCGGCGTTCTGGCCATTCTCCAGCACCGCCACCAGCGTGCGCCCGACCGCCAGGCCGGAACCGTTGAGGGTGTGGACCCAGTCGTTCTTGCCGAGCGCGTTCTTGAAGCGCGCCTGCATGCGCCGCGCCTGGAAGCCCTCGAAGTTCGAGCACGAGGAGATCTCGCGGTAGGCATCCTGCCCCGGCAACCACACCTCGAGGTCGTAGGTCTTGGCCGCGCCGTTGCCGAGATCGCCGGTGCAGAGCAGCGACACGCGGTACGCGAGGCCCAGGCGCCGCAGGATCTCCTCGGCGTCGCCGACGAGCAGCTCGAGCTCGTCATAGCTGGTCTCGGGGCGCACGAACTTCACGACCTCGACCTTGTCGAACTGGTGCTGGCGGATCATGCCGCGCGTGTCCTTGCCGTAGGTCCCGGCCTCGGCGCGGAAGCACGGCGTGTACGCGGTGTACTTGATGGGCAGCACGTCACCGTCGAGGATCTGCTCGCGGTGCAGGTTGGTCACGGGCACCTCGGCCGTGGGCACCAGGAAGTACTGATCGTCGGGGCGATCGGCGGGCGCGACGGTCTTGAAGGCGTCGTCCTCGAACTTGGGCAGCTGCCCGGTGCCTTCCATGGCGACGCGCTTCACCAGCGCCGGCGGCCAGACCTCGCGGTAGCCGCGCGAGGTGTGGGTGTC
>JANNDW010000102.1:0-9454 GCA_031378125.1 Methylibium sp.
TGGCGAAGTTGAAGCACGGCGTCGTCGACTTGCCGTTGCTGCGTCTGTTCGGAACTCGACAGCGACAGCGTTCCCAGGGATGCGCCCGAGCCTTCCTCGGCGAACTGCCGGCCTTCGTCCTCGTTCAGCAGTTGCAGCGCCGACTCGGCCTCGGCAAGGCGATTCTGATCGAGCAGCAACTGCGCCAGCGCCACGTAGACCTTGCGCCTATCGCGCAAGAAGGAGCGCCGAGAGTCGCGTGAGGGAGAGCGATCGTTCAACGCCGATCGCGTGGCCTGCGCGACGTTGGCCGCCTGCTTGCCGTGAAACACGGCAGTGTTCGGCTGCCCCCGAGCTGCGAACAAGTTCATCAGCGTCGCGTGGGCCGTGAACTCGATGTCCGGGCGGCGGCCGGACGAAGCGCGCAACGCCAGGCGTTGCCAGGCTGCGGTCGCGCGGGCGGGTGGAAGGCTCGTGGCGTCGCGCGATGCGCTGGCGAGTAGTTGCGACAGGCCCCCATCGTCGAAGCGGCCCGTCGCCTCGCCCAAGGCGGTGAACTTCCGCGCACTTCGTCCATCTGTCGTCGCAGCGATGACCTGCGGCGAAGTGGGCTCGCCGCGGCCGCTCACCTGTCCGGTGCCTGCCGCCGCGAGGTAGACGGCGCCGAGTTCGACCATCGAGATGTCGCCGTCCACGTCGCGCCCGCCACTTTTCGCGCCCGGAGCGCGGGCTGTGCGAAGGGCCTGGGCCTCGGCCTGCCGACCCAGGCGCCGGTAGACACGAGCCAGGTCGTTCGCAGCCGCCGCCTTGCAAACTCGTGATTCGTCGGCCGCATGACTGTCGAGCGCGCCTTTGATCGAGCGTTCGGCGTCCGCCAGGCGCCCCGCCACGAAATCCAGGTTGCCGAGGTTCAGCATCGTGCGCTCAATGCCACGGCGCGCGTCGACCCGCTCGGCCTGGCGCCATGCGTTGGTCGCTGCCTCCTGGAGTTTGGGCTTCAGCGACGGCATGAGTCGATCGAGCACGCCGCCTGGCAACTGCGCCAGGCCGGTGACCAGAGGATTCATCGAGGATGCGGGCAGATCGGCCGGCACATCACGAGGCGAGCGGTAAAGGTGCAGCGTCCGCTCGAGTTCGGCGCGGGCCTGCGTGAACTTGCCCTGGATCGCGTGCGCCAGGGCCAGATTGTTGGTGCACGCCGCTTCGAGCAGGCTGTTGGAGGCACCGGATGCCGCCTTCGCGCATGCGACGAGTCCGCGCTCGGCATCAGCGTGTCGGCCGGCGACCAGGTCAGAGCTGCCTTCGAGGAGCGGCTGGATGACTGGCGACGCTTGCCCACCGCCGAAGAAGTTGGGCAGCGAGTCGAGCGCCACTCCGGATGCCGCCGCACCCGGCCGAAACATCGGGTAAGTGCCTTGCGTGAGCGCCACCCCGGGAGACTGCATGACCATCGGCACACCTGCCAAGCGCAGCGGCGCCGCATCGTCGCCGTCCGACCCGCGCGCGACGAGACAGTAGTACGCCACGTCGTACGGGTTGGAAGAGTTCACATCGGCGGCCTGCACTGTTTGCACTGCGAAAGGCAAGGCCACGAGCGCCCTCGCGACCATGCGTCGCACGCTGACGATTCCACGCACTCTCGAAGGTCTCATTTTCCGCGCGGCCTGTCTCAGGGATGGGACATCGTGTCATATCTCGTGCCAGCTTCCAAGCCCGTGATGGACGAGGCACCGAGAATGGCGCAGAGCGCACCGGGCTCATACAGAGCGAGGAACATGAAGGACACACCGACTCAGGACGACCCGACGTCTGCACCGTGGCTGCACCTGCTGGGCGAACCGCGTTGGCAGATCGGCGACAACCCGCCGACGCCGCTGCCACGCAAGGATGCCGCGTTGCTGGCGAAGCTCGCCCTTGACGGGCCTCAGCCGCGCCTAGCCCTGTGCGAACTGCTGTGGCCTGCCAGCAAGCCGGCGCAGGCCGCGGACAGCCTGCGCCAGCGTGCAAGCCGACTGCACGCGGCGGCGGGCACGCCACTCGTCGATGTAGGTGCCACGGTCGCGCTGCATCGCGGCTTCGCGGTCGACGTGCTCAGATTGCCGGAGCTGCCCGACGACGTACTTCTGTCGACCTCGGGCCTGCTGGCTGGGGTGGACCTCGGCGACCATGACGAACTCGACCGGTGGTTGGGCAAGGCGCGCGCCCTGGTGGCCGAGCGCTGCGCGCAGCTGCTCACCGACCGTGCGGAGGCACTGGAGGGAGAGCACCGCCTGCACGAAGCGATGCGGCTGGCGCGCCGCATCGTCGAACTGGTGCCGCTGGCCGAACGGGGCTGGCGGCGCTTGATGCGCCTGCACTACCTGCGCGACGACCGGGCTGCGGCGCAGGACACCTACTGGCGCCTCCATGCCCTATTGCGCGACGAGCTCGGCGCTCGCCCCAGCGCCGAAACGCAGCAGCTGTTCCAGACCATCGAGACGGCCGAAGCCGCGGTCACGTTGGCACGCCGACCGGTGCCGGTGAGCCTGCTGCGCCCTCCTGTGATCGTAGGCCGCCGTGCCCCGTGGTCGGCAATGGTCGCGGCCTGGCAGGTTGCGCAGCCATTCTTGCTGGTGGGAGAGGCTGGCCTTGGCAAGAGCCGCCTGCTGGAAGCGTTCGTGCAAGACCAGGAGGGGCTGGTGTCGGATTCCGCGCGCCCGGGCGACCAGGCATCCGCGGACGCGTTGCTGGGGCGGCTGCTCTTGCAGATCGAGCGACGCTTCGCACCCGACTGCAGCCCCGCGCTGCGTGCCGAGCTAGCGCGTGTGCGGACGGAGTTCGGCACCCCGCCGCAGGCGAGCGCGAACGCGGCCGTGCTGCGCCATGCCATCGAGACCTGGCTGGTCGCGGCGCTCGCGCGCGGCCTGCGGGCGATCGTCGTAGACGACCTTCACAAGAGCGACCCTTCGTCGCTCGAGACGCTGCGCTGGCTTGCCGCCAGCCCGGCGGTGGCCACCTTGCGGTTCGGCTTTGCATCACGCCCGTGGTCCGGCGAGGGGACGGGAGCGCACCTGAACGAGTGGTTGGTCGATTCGCACCGCCCCGTGCGAATCGAGCTGCAGCCGCTGACGCAGCCCGAGCTGTCGGAGTTGCTCGTGAGCCTGGCGCTGCCTGCGATGGTGGACAGCCGCTTGACGGCGCAGCTGTACCGCCGTGCCGGCGGCCACCCGTTCTACACCCTGGCCACGCTGCAACATGCGGTGGCCAGCGGCGCCGACCTGCTGGGGCCGGAGGCGCTCGCGCTGCCGGAATCGGTGCACGCCTTGCTTGACGCCCGCGTGCGCAGCCTGCCGGCGAACGTGCGTGATCTCCTTCAGGTGACTGCGGTGGGAGGCGCAGACCTCACAGTCGATCGAGCCGCGAGTCTTCTGGACTGTGCGCCGTTGGCACTGAGCGAATCCTGGGCAATCCTCGAAGCGAACAACGTACTTCGGGGCGAAGCGTTCAGCCACGACCTGGTCTACGAGGCAGCGCATCGGGCGGTACCACGAGGCGTTCGGCAATCGCTGCACCGACGCTGGGCGTCGGTCCTGCAAGATGAAGGGAAGGTACCGCCAGCGCGTGTCGCCCTTCATTGGGAAGAGGGCAAGCGATGGCTGGAGGCAGGGAAAGCATGGCACGCTGCCGGCGAGGCAGCTCGGCTGGCCGGACATCTGGCCGAACAGACCGAACTCTTCGAACGCGCCGCCCGCTGCCATTCCGAGGCTGGAGACCGCTCTGCGCGCTTCGAGTCCTTGCTTGCACGTCTGGACGGGTTGCAACTGCGTCACGGCGGTGCCGCGGTTCTCGAAGCCATTCCCGAGGTGGAGGCGCTTGCCGAGACGAGCCTGCAACGCCTACGCTGCCACGTCGCGCGGACCGAGGCCCTGCTCGAACAGGGCCGCGCGAGTGAGGCGGTGACAGCAGGAACGCGAGCACTCGACGGCGTGAGCCTGCACGAACGCTTCGCCATCCAGGTACACGCGCAACTCGCGATCGCACTCGCGCAGAGCCATCGACCTGACGATGCCCTGCACCACGCCCAGCAGGCCGTCAATGCGGCGCGTGCCAATGGGCTGCCGGCAGAGATGGTGAAGGCGGCGAACGCGCTGATGTTCGTTCACTGGTCGGCGGGCAGGCTGGTCGACGCCGTCGCTGCGCAGCGCGAGGAACTGGCCGCCGCCGAAGCCCTCGGCGATCGTGCGGTCGCGGCCGCGTCTGAAGGAACCATGGCCGCCTTGCTCGCGGCAGCGGGCGATCTGTCCGGGACCTATGCGCACGCGGTCAACGCGCGCGCCAGGCAACGAGACTGCGGACTTGCCGACAACAGCTCACAGCTCGTCCTCAATCACACCGTGCTTGGGGCAGCTGCCGCTGCGCTGGGGCGCTACGACGAGGGGCTGGAATCGCTGCGCAAGGCGGTCGAACTCTCGGGTGCCGACACAGTCCCCGACGCACGCGCCAAGGCCCGCCTCACGCTCGCCGGCGTTTGGCTCGTGCTGGGCCGTCCGGACCGTGCGCGCGAAGCAATCGGCGAGTTGTTGGGCGACATCTCACCCGGCATGCAAATGCAATCGGCGTGGCTGATGGCGCGCGCCGCAGAGCTCGATGGCAGTCCTGCCGAACGGCATTGGGCGCGGTTCGACCGCCTGGCGACCGCACATGCGGACCTCCCGCTGGTGCTGGGCGTCGTGTTCGAAGCTTCGTACCGCGAGCCGGCACCGCTCGCCATCGAGCGCCTGGCGCGCGCACGAGCCGACTGCGCGTCGCGCGGGCTGCACGGCACCGCGCGAGCGCTGCTTTGGCGTGAGCTCGTTCGCCGACTCGAACTGCCGGGTGCTTCGGAAACCGCGGCCGCGCTGGCCTGTGCGAACGAACTCGAGGCATACGCCGATGATGGACTGAGCGCGAAGTGCTACCCGCCCGAGATCTGGCATACGCTGGCGCGCGCACATGAAAGCGCCGGTGACGCGCAAAAGCAGTCGGCATGTCTGGAACGCGGTCGCCGCTGGCTGGTTGCCGCGTTGGGGCGACTGGCGCCAGAGCTGAGGCATGCGTTCACGAGTCGCAATCCTGTGAACCGACTGCTGTTGCCGGAAGACGGCCTCAAGTGAAATGGCCGCGATAGGCGCGGCCATGAAAGTCACATAAAGGCACCGCGACGGGCGCGGCGCCAGAGGATCGCCGATCAGCGCAAATTCGAGAGCCAGATCATGATCAGCGTCCCGATGGGGGAAACATAGTTCGGCGTCACGTCTCCCGCGTGCGCCCCGATGGTTTGGAGGAGCCCGGCCGCCACGAGGGCCAGCGCAGCCAATGCTTTGAGGGTCTTGGAGTTCATCGAATGTTCCTTTCCGAGATGAATGAAAGGAACGGCGTTGACCGTTGCGCGATACCCGGCTCTGCGAGACCTGGCCTGGGCCTCGAACCGGGTGTCTCACCTCGGTGCGCCGTTCGCGTGTGTGCGAGCGGGCTCACCGAAGGAGAGCGAGCGTTTCCTCAGTCTTGGTTGGTGCCGAGCTGCGCCAATTTGTAACCACATGTCACATGGGTACGCGTGACGTGCACAATACCGAGATGCATTTACGGCGGGACTTCAAGGCAGCCGATCCGTGTTGGGACGCTGCGGAAGGCCGGTGGATGCAGCAGCTGGCGGCGGGCGGCCCGGACGCCGAGTCGGCCTGGGCGTCCCTGTTCACGGCTTACGGCAGACTGTTCGTCAAGAGGCTTGCGTTCAATGGCGTCGCCATCGACCAGGTACAGGAGTTGGCGCAGGACCTGTGGATGGAAGTCTTGCGCGCCGCTCCGCGGTGGCGCGGCGAAGCTCCGGTGCGGCACTTCCTCTACGTTCTACTCAGGGACTCGTCCGCACGCCATTTCAAGCAGCGCGAGCGTTTGCCCAAGGTGGACAGCATCTCGGAGGACAACGCCTTCGGCGAGGCCGACACGACCGAAGTCGAAGCGGCGATGGCACTGTTGGCACACTCTACGGCGACGCAGGATGAGTGGTTCGATTTCATCCGCTGCGTACGAGGCGCGCTGATCGAGTTCGAGAAGGCGCATCCGCACCTTGCAAGCTTGCTGCTGCTTCGGCACGTGGAGGAGTTGAGCCTCGAAGAAATCGCGAAACAGGTAGGCGGTGACGCCGAGCTCGCCAAGAGCCAGGTGTTTTCCGCACGCGAGAAGTTCCGCCCCAAAGTGCGGCCATGTCTGGATCTGTGGCCGAATCGAGAGCGAGGCGAAGATGAGCACGGATGACCATGACCCGAAAGAGTTCAGCGACTCCGATCGCGAGTGGTTCGCAGCGCTGTCCGGAAACGCGTCGCGAGACAGCCGATCAACTGCCGCGCTCGAGGGCGCTGCCCTGCGCGTCGCGCTCGAACTGCGTCGACAGGAGATCGACAGCGACCCTCGCCTGGCCGCCGTGACGAGTGATACAGCGATGGAGGCGATGCGCCAAAACCTGGTGCAGCGTGCACGTGACGAGGGCCTTTTCGACCGAACTGCGCCGGCGACGCCACCGCCTTCGGCCGGGACATCGAACGTTGTCGAGTTTCCCTGGTGGCGACGCAGGCGACCCCTGCTTGCCTTGGCTGCCTCTGTGCTGGTGGGGTTGGTGACCGTGCGCGAGCTGATGGACCGACCGTACTATCCTGAGCCCCCCGAGATGCTCGGGACCGGCGGTGTATTGCGGGTGCGCGCACCCCAGCCGCGGGCGGCGGCCGAACAACTCGCCGCTCGGCTGAAGCAGGCCGACCTACGCCCGGGGCTCTATCAGCGGGGTAAAACGTACTTCGTCGAGGTCCAGTTGATGGCGGCGGAGTTGTCTGCAGCGCGTCCGGCGTTCGAGGCCCTTGGCATCGAGGCAGGCGTGGGATTCAATCGCGTTGCGATATCGCCGTTGTAGCGCCCCGGCATCACGCAGCCGCCCTTTCGCTCGGCCGCACCTGCAAAAAAAGCGGCTGCGGCGACAGCGTGCCGCGCAGCAGCTTGAGCGTGCAATCGCGCTGGATGCGGCTGGCGTCCAGCGTCTGGTGCAGCCGGTCCACCGAGTCGATGTCCACTCCGTCCAGGCCGATGATCACATCGCCTTCGCGCAAGCCGGCGCGCTCGGCGGCGCTGCCTTTTTCGATCGTCAGCACCCGAACCCCATGGTCCTGCGCCAGGCCGTGGGCCAGCACCACACGCCGGTGCAGCGGCACGGTGCTGCCGCCCACACCCAAGTGCGCGCGCTTCACGCGGCCATGTTGCAGCAACTGCGGGATCACCCAGGTGGCGATGTCGATGGCCACCGCAAAGCAGATCGAATTGGCACCACGGATGATGGCCGTGTTGACGCCGATCGCCTCGCCGCGCGCGTTCAGCAGCGGCCCGCCCGAGTTGCCCGGGTTCAGCGCCGCGTCGGTCTGGATCACGTTGGGAATCAGCCGGCCGGTGCGCGTGCGCATGCTGCGGCCCAGCGCGCTGACGATGCCCGAGGTCACGGTGTGCTCAAAGCCTAGCGGGTTACCGATGGCGATGGCGATTTCGCCGCGGCGCAGGCCCGCGGTTGTGCCCAGCGCGGCGTGCGTCAGGCCGCCCTGCGACAGGCCGTCAATCTGCAGCAACGCCAGATCGGTGTCCGGGTCGTCGCCGACCCAGCGCGCCGTGAACTCGCGCCCATCGGCCAGCGACACGCTGTAGCGCGGCCGCGGTTTGTCTTCCGCCAACGTGGCCCGGCCCGCCCGCACCACGTGCGAGTTGCTCAGCAGGTAACCATCCGGTGTGAACAGAAAACCCGAGCCGCCGCCGCTCGCGCCGCTCTCGCCGCGGACCTGGACCGCAGCCACGCTGGGGCCGACCCGTTCAACCACGTCACTGACGGTGCGCGAGTACGCGTCTAGCCGGAAAGCATCCGGTGCGCCCATGTGTGTTCTCCACGAGCTGCAGAAATCGGGGCGCGCGAAGCAATTGCAAGAGATCGGCGGGGTGGCCTCCGCGGCGCGCGTACTGGCCCCCGGTGTGTGTCAAGACACGGCGGGTCGCTGTTCAGGATGTCGGATGCCCGGCGTGTGATCGACACCACAGCCGCGTCATCGCACCCCGATGGTGCGGCGGGTTGGCGATACTGCGCGCTTGTTTTCCAGCAAGAGGCACCTTCGATGAGTCTGACCCGATGGTGGCGCGCGGCGCTGCGGTGGTTGCGGCCGTCGCGTCCACAAGGCCCGGCCACCCGCAGCGTGCCATTGCGCGGCGCCGTTCGACACCGCGGCGATACAGTCCTTGCGCCCGGCCTTCCTGCTGTGGTTGCTGGCGCGACCCGCTGAAGCGGCGCCCATCGCAAGGGCTGGCGCCGCCATGACGGGGCCCGACCCGGCCGCGCTGCTGATGCTCACGCAGCTGGACCGGGTGATCGCCTCCGACGCGCTGCTCGGCCAGCTGTTGCCGCGCGCCCCCGATGTGGTGCCGCGGCTGATGAAAACGCTGCGCGACGAGGGCTATTCGTCGGTCGACGTCGCGCAGCGCATCTCGCGCGACATGGTGTTGTCGGCCGAGGTGATCCGGATGGCGTCCAGCACGTTCTATCGTGCCGACGAACGCACGCCCGACCTGGCACGCGCGGTCGCGGTGATCGGCACGCAGGGCTTGCGGCGTGTCATCGCCCGGGTGGTGCTGCGGCCGCTGTTCGACGCGCGCGGCGACACGCTGTCGGCGCGCGGCGACACGCTGTCGGCGCGCGCCGCGCCGCAGATTTGGGAAGACGCCGACAAGAAGGCCCGGCTGTGTGTGGCGCTGGCCGCCGGCAGCGCGATCGATCCGCTCGACGCCTACCTGGCCGGGCTTCTTCACAACACTGGCTGGAGCGCTGCACTGCGCGCCATCGACGGGTTGGCGGGAGCGCCGGTGCCACCGGCCGTGCTGGCGCACCCGCAGATCGTCGACGCGCTGTTCGTGCGCCGCGACCAGTTGTTTGCAAAGCTGGTGCCGCCGTGGCAGCTCGGTGCCGAGGTGGCCGCGCTGGCTGAAGAGATCGGCGGCGACGGGCTCAGCGCCGCGCGCGCGCCGCTGGGGCATGCGCTGCGCCAGGCGCAGGACCTGGCGAGCTTGCACACGCTGCAAGCGCAGGGCGTGTTGGCAGGCGGGGTGGCGGCGCCGCCGGCGCTCGCACCCGCGGTGCGCGAGGCCAGCCTCTCGCTGGCGCTTGCCTGACGGCGGCAGCGGCATCCGCGTGCCCTGCTCTGGCGAGGGTGGGCGCCCCACCATTGCCGCGGCATCTAGCTTGGCCAAGGCGGCGGCGGCTCCACCGCACCGAAACACACGTCAGCGCGGCAACGGCGCATCCACCCGAGCGCCAGTGCCACGGCCGGCTCGACCGCGGCCGCGACCGGTGCGCTCAAACCCATGGCCATCGCCTCGAAGCGTTCGGGCTCGCAGCCGATCACCCGCACGTGCGGCGGCAGCCGCCCGATGCGCTGGG
>JANNDW010000217.1:0-11309 GCA_031378125.1 Methylibium sp.
CGCAAAGCCGGCGACGCGGTGGCCAAGATCATCGCCACCGGCATCATCCCGGCCGGCCTGGAAATGATGGACAAGCCGATGACCGCCGCGGTCGAAGACTATGTGCACGCCGGCTACGACCTCAATGCCGAGGCCATCCTGCTGTGTGAAAGCGACGGCACGGCCGAAGAGGTGGACGAAGAAATCGGCCGCATGGTCGAAGTGCTGCGTGACAACGGCGCGACCGGCATCGCCGTGAGCGAAGACGAGGCGCAGCGCCTGCGTTTTTGGAGTGGGCGCAAGAATGCCTTTCCGGCCAGCGGCCGCATCAGCCCCGACTACATGTGCATGGACTCGACGATTCCGCGCAAGCGCCTGGCCGACATCCTGCTGGCGATTGGGCAGATGGAAAAGAAGTACGGCCTGAAGTGCTGCAACGTGTTCCATGCCGGCGACGGCAACCTGCACCCGCTGATCCTGTTCGACGCGAACGACCCCGACCAGCTGCACCGCTGCGAACTGTTCGGCGCCGACATCCTGGAAACCAGCGTCGCGATGGGCGGCACCGTCACCGGCGAACACGGTGTGGGGGTTGAAAAACTCAGCTCGATGTGCGTGCAGTTCTCGCCCGCCGAGCGCGAGCAGATGCTGGCGTTGAAGCGTGCCTTCGATCCCAAGGAATTGCTCAATCCCGGCAAGGTGATTCCTTCGCTGTCTCGGTGCGCGGAGTACGGCAAGATGCACGTCAAGCGCGGGCTGCTGCCGTTTGCGGACATCCCGCGGTTCTGATGAGCGCCCTGGCTCGATGACACCGAACGACCCTGCGCTGCAAGTCCTGATCGACCGCGTGCAAAGTGCCCTGTCGGCCGGCGCGCAATTGAACATCCGTGGCGGGGGCACCAAGGGCTTTTACGGTGAAGCGCCGCAGGGTGATCTGCTCGACACGCGCGTGCTCGAAGGCATCTCCAGCTACGAGCCCACCGAGCTGGTCGTCACCAGCCGCTGCGGCACATCGCTGGCGGAACTGGAAGCGCTGCTGGCCGAGAAAGGCCAATGCCTGCCTTTCGAGCCGCCGCACTTCGCACCCGGTTCGACGGTGGGCGGCATGGTCGCCGCGGGCCTGGCCGGCCCGTCGCGCGCCAGCGTGGGGTCGGTGCGCGACTTCGTGCTGGGCGCGACGCTGCTCAACGGCCGTGGCGAGGTGCTGAGCTTCGGCGGGCAGGTGATCAAAAACGTGGCCGGCTACGACGTGTCGCGCTTGTTGGCGGGGTCGATGGGCACGTTGGGGGTGATTCTCGAGGTCTCGCTGAAGGTGCTGCCGGTGGCGCCGGCCACCGCCACGCTGAGCTTTCAGATGCCGCAAGCGCAAGCGCTGGCACAACTCAACCAATGGGGCGGGCAACCGCTGCCGCTGAACGCCAGTGCCTGGTGGGACGACACGCTGATCGTTCGGCTGCGCGGCGCGCTGGCGGCGGTGCGAGCGGCCCTCGTGAAGATGGGCGGCGACGTGATCGAAGCGCAATCTGCCACGCCCTTCTGGGACGGTATGCGCCACCACGGCGACGAGTTTTTCACCCAGGCGCGGGCAGCGGTGACCGGCGGTGGCGCTTTGTGGCGGCTGTCGGTGCCGCCGACGACGGCACCGCTGGCGCTGTCGGGCGAGCAGTTGATCGAATGGCAGGGCGCGCAGCGCTGGCTGTGCAGCGCCATGCCCGCGTCGACCGTGCGCGACGCCGCCGCCAAAGTCGGCGGCCATGCCACGCTGTTCATGGCGGCAGACAAGGCTTCAGGCGCTTTTGCGCCGCTGAAAGCACCGCTGGACCGCATCCACCGAGAGCTGAAAAAGTCGTTCGACCCGAACGGCGTGTTCAATCCCGGCCGCATGTACCCCGGTTTGTAGGCACCCACCGAGACCCCATGCAAACCAACCTCGCCCCCGAGTTCAAAGGCACGCGCGAAGGCACGGAGGCCGAAGCCATTTTGCGCAAATGTGTGCACTGCGGTTTTTGCACCGCCACCTGCCCGACCTATCAGTTGCTGGGCGACGAACTCGACGGCCCGCGCGGACGCATCTACCTGATGAAGCAGGTGCTCGAAGGCGCGCCGGTCACGCGCAAGACACAACTGCACCTGGACCGCTGCCTGACCTGCCGCAACTGCGAGAGCACCTGCCCCTCGGGGGTGCAGTACGGGCGCCTGGTGGAGATCGGCCGCAAGATCGTCGACGAGCGTGTCGAGCGGCCCGCCGGCGAAAACGCAGTGCGCTGGATGCTCAAGGAAGGCCTGACCTCGCCGCTGTTCGCGCCGGCCATGAAGATGGGCCAGTGGCTGCGCCCGCTGATCCCCGGCGGATTGAAGAACAAGGTGCCCGCGCCGGGCGGCGCCCGCGCGCACCGCTGGCCCACGCGGCAGCATGCGCGCAAGGTGCTGGTGCTGATGGGCTGCGTGCAACCGGCCATGATGCCCAACATCAACAGCGCCACCGCACGCGTGCTCGACGCCGCCGGCATCCAGACCCTGGTGGCCGACTCGGCCGGCTGCTGCGGCGCGATCCGCTCGCATTTGGGTGACCTTGAGGGCGGCCTGGCCGACATGCGCCGCAACATCGACGCCTGGTGGCCGCTGGTGGCGGGGCTGACCGAGCAAGGCCAGGTCGAAGCGATCGTGATGAACGCGTCGGGCTGCGGAGTGACCGTCAAGGAGTACGGCCACGCGCTCGCGCACGATCCGGACTACGCCGACAAGGCGAAGCGTGTCAGCGAACTGACGCGCGACTTGTCGGAGCTGCTGCCCGACCTGGTGCCCGCGCTGCGCGACAAGTTGGCCCTGCCCCGCCCGGCGGGGGAGCGGGGAGGGGGTGCTCCAGGTCGGCCCGAAGGGCGGGTGAAACGCCTCGCGTTTCACCCGCCCTGCACGCTGCAGCACGGCCAGCAACTGCGTGGTGGTGTCGAGACCCACTTGAACGCACTCGGCTTTGATGTGAAGCTGGCCGCTTCGGAGTCGCACCTGTGCTGCGGCTCGGCCGGCACCTACTCGGTGCTGCAACCCAAGCTCGCCTACCAGTTGCGCGACCGCAAGCTGGCCAACCTGGAACCGCTGGAGCCGCAGGTCATCGTATCGGCCAACATCGGCTGCATCCAGCACCTGCAGACCGGCACCACCACGCCGGTAAAACACTGGGTCGAGGTGCTGGACGAGGCGCTGGCTTGAAGGGGCCTGCACGCCTCGGCGATGGTCAGAGCCATTGCAAGTGGCGCTGACGCTCCGGCTCGGTGGCCAGCAGTTGCCCGATTCCGCTGTCGAAGGTCACGAGCTTGGCCTGATGACGAACTGCCAGGGTCAGCAGATAGGCGTCGGTGATTTGCCGATGCCCGAGCAGGCCTCCGGTGCAGCAACCCATGACCTGCTCGAAGCCGAAATCCAGTGTCAGCAGGCGATGTTTCGGATGTGCGGTGTTGCGCAACACAAGCTCGCCCAGTTCGCTCACGCTGATGGCGTGACCCGAGAAGCTGGGCTGCGCGATGATTCGCACGAACGCCGCCTGCGTGAACGCGCAGGTCGCCCAGCCTTGCCGCGCGTGCTTCTTGAACCAGTTCAGCGTGCGCTCATGGTGTTCGTGCGCAGGCCAGCCCAGTGCAATAAGGGCGTTGGCATCCAGCAAAAAGCTCAAGCGCCCTCGTCCAGCAAATCCTTGACCTGTCGGGCGGTGACTTTGCGCGTGCCCGCCGGAAGGTCAAACACCCATACCCCAGCCTCTTGCTTGATCGGCAGCCGTTCGGCACTGCCTCTGCGGATAAGGTCTGAAATGGCCTGACCAAGCTTCAAGGCGCGGGCCTGCGCATAGGCCTGCGCGGTAGCGAAGGCGTCGTCTTCCAGGGTGATGGTGGTACGCATGATTGATGCACATTTGTTGATTTGATGCATTCTATGGCCGAACGTGTCATGCGCCAAACCGATGGCGGGCTCGATGGCGGGCTCGATCCGCTCGACGCCACCCCCTCAAATGCAGCGCCCACCGTCCACCTCCATCGCCACCCCGGTGACCATGCTGGCTTCGTCGCTGCACAGGTAGCAGGCCGCGTTGGCCAGGTCTTCGGGCGTGGAAAAGCGGCCGATCGGAATGGTGGCGAGAAACTTGGCGCGCATCTCGGGCGTGTCTTCGCCCATGAAGGTTTTCAGCAGCGGCGTTTCGCCGGCCACCGGGTTGAGCGCGACCACGCGAATGCCGAACGGCGCCAGATCCACCGCCATCGAACGCGTCGCGGTGATGACCCAGCCCTTGCTGGCGTTGTACCAGGTGAGGCGCGGGCGCGGGCTCACGCCTGCCGTGCTGGCCATGTTGAGGATCACACCCTGTCTCTGCGCCTTGAAGCGCGGCACCACTTCCTTGGCGGCCAGGTAAATCGCCTTCATGTTGACGGCGAAGATGCGCTCGAACTCATCGTCGGGCAGGGCTTCGAGCGGCTGCGGCAGGTGGCCGATGCCGGCGTTGTTGATGAGCACGTTGAGGCCGCCGAAATGGTCTTGCGCCGCGTCCATCATCGCCCGCACATCGGCGGCCCTGGACACGTCGACACACAGGCTGCGCGCGTTCGCGCCCAGCGCCTTGGCCACGCGCTCGCCACCGACGGCGTCTCGGTCGGCGATCAGCACCTTGGCACCTTCGGCGACGAACTTCTTGGCAATGCCTTCACCGAAGCCCGAGCCACCGCCGGTGACGATCGCAATTTTTCCTTCGAGTCGCATGGTGGGGCTCCGGTGGATGGGCGGGCGAAACGCAACGCAACGCTATTGCGCCAGCAGGTTGTGAAACGGCTGGCGGTTCTTCCAGCGATAGGTAGAAAAGTCGCGCTCGTCGGTGGACAGAATGTGGCCGTGCCCCAGGTGTTCGGCCAGCAGCACCAGCGACGCGTCGGCCAGGTCCATCGGCAGCTTGGCGTAGCGCCGCATCAGCGGCGGGATGCGGCCGAGTTGCGGCTCGGAAGGCTCCCACACCATGATGCCGCCGCCGGCCACATCGTCCATCAGCGCACCGGCGAACTCCGGCCCGAGCCAACGCGTCATCAGGTGTGTGGCCTCGGTGAGCACCGGCCAGGTGGTGACCCAGCCATCGGTGGCGGTGGGTGCCATCGCCTTGGCGCGGTCGTGCCAAGCATCGCTGCGGTCGACCAACGCGTACAGGAACCCGGTGTCGACAGCGATCATGCGCGCCGGCCGGCACGTTTGGCGCCGGTCGGCACACCGTGCTTGACTGACGGTGCCCCCCAGTCGCTGCGCTCCTGCCCCCGAGGGGCGCTGCCCGGCTTGGGACGGCCCGGCGCTCGGACAGACAGCGCATCGGTAACGTGGCGCTTGACGTCCGAGGCGATGTCGGCCCGCCCGCTCTGCCCCTTGCCCACCAGCGCCAACAGGTGCCTGGCGCCGGAAGCACTGGCGCGTGCTTGCCGGTAATACAGGGCCACGCTTTCGCGCAGCACCTGGCTCACGCCCATGCCGGTGGCGGCAGTGAGGTATTCGATCTGCTCACGCGATTCATCGTCGAGGCGGGCGTTGACACGCATGACGGGCTCCTTGAAAAACCGGCTCGGGCAGCCTTTGGCCCCTTGTGTCATCCATTGTATGACACTACCCGTGGTGGATGGCCACCGTCTTCAGCGTGGAAAAACCGTACAGTGCCTCGAAGCCCTTCTCGCGCCCGTGGCCCGAATGCTTGACGCCGCCGAACGGCAGCTCCACGCCCCCGCCGGCACCGTAGTTGTTGATGAACACCTGGCCGCATTGCAACCCGCGCGCCATGCGCATCTGGCGCCCGCCATCGCGTGTCCACACGCCCGCCACCAGGCCGTACGCGGTGCCATTGGCAACTTGCAAGGCTTCGGCCTCGCCGTCGAAGCCGATCAACACTTGCACCGGCCCGAAAATTTCTTCCTGCGCCAGCGGGTGCGTGGCCGGCACGTCGTCCAGCAAGGTCGGGCGCACATAGTGGCCTTGCGGCGGCGCGTCGGGTGCGATCTCGGCTTGTGCCGCGACACGCAAGCCACTGTCGCGCGCGAGCGCAAGGTAATGTTCGACGATCTGCTGCTGGCGCTTGGAAATCACCGGCCCCATGTCCAGGTCCAGCGTCGCCGGGCCCACACGCAGCGCCGAATAGCGCTCGGCCATGCGCGCCCGAACCGCGGCGAACACCGGCCGTTCGACCAGAATGCGCGACGCTGCCGAGCAGGTCTGCCCGGCGTTCTGGATGCCGGCGTTGACGAGATACGGAAGCGCTGCATCCAGGTCGGCATCTGCAAACACGATCTGCGGGCTCTTGCCTCCCAGCTCCAGCGTCACCGGCACCGCGTTCTTGGCCGCCGCCGTCTGCACCAGCACGCCGGTGGCCACCGAGCCGGTGAACGAAATGTGGTTGATGCCGGGGTGGGCTGACAGCGCCGCACCGGCTTCTTCGCCCAAACCCGTCACTACGTTAAGTGCGCCCGCCGG
Organism: Methylibium sp.; assembly: GCA_031378125.1. GTDB lineage: Bacteria > Pseudomonadota > Gammaproteobacteria > Burkholderiales > Burkholderiaceae_C > LGRD01. Next base: position 6,463 of record JANNDW010000217.1, read on the forward strand.
CAAGCCCGCCTCGGCCGCGATGCGCGCAAACGCCAGCACCGTCAGGCAAGCTTCTTCGGCCGGTTTGAGCACGCAGGCATTGCCCATCGCCAATGCCGCACCGACGCTGCGGCCGACGATCTGCATCGGGTAGTTCCACGGCACGATGTGGCCGGTCACACCATGCGGCTCGCGCAAGGTCAGCGCGGTGTAGCCGTTCAGGAAGGGCAGCGTCTCACCGTGCACCTTGTCAGCCGCGCCGCCATAAAACTCCAGGTAGCGTGCCAGCGCAACGGCATCGGCGCGGCCCTGCTTGACGGGCTTGCCCACGTCCAGCGCCTCCAGGTGCGCGAGCAGGTCCACGGTTTCGAGCACCTTGCGGCCCACCGCACACAGCACCCGGCCGCGCTCGGCAGCACTCATGCGGCCCCAGTCGCCGCTCAGCGCGGCGCGAGCGGCGGCCACGGCGGCATCGATGTCCGCCGCGGTGCCGCGCGCGATGGGCGCCAGCGCGCTGCCATCGGACGGGTTTTCGAGCATCAGCGTTTGGCCGCCGGCGGCGTTGCGCCATTGGCCGGCGATGAACACCTGGTGCGTGTCGAAGGGGATCGCCGACTTCATGGGAGACTCCTTTGGCGTCGTATTTGTTCGGCTCCTTCCCCCTCGACGGAGGAGGGAGCCAGACCGGCGGCGTGCTACCGCAGAGCCGAACAGGGTCGCAAATCAGGCCGGGTTTTGGGCCATGATATTGGAACCTAGCGGCGCACCGCCCTTGTTTCACCGCCCCCACCTTCGAGCCCACCATCAGCCTCTTCCTCCTCAAGCGCTTCGGCACCTTCGTGGCCACGCTGCTGGTTGCGTCGATCGTGATCTTTGCGGCGCTCGACATCCTGCCCGGCAACGCCGCCGAGGTGATGCTGGGCGATACCGCCACGCCTGAAACGCTGAACGCGCTGTCGAAGAAACTCGGCCTCGATCGCCCGCCATTGCAGCGCTATGCCAGCTGGATGAAGGGCCTGGCCAGCGGGGATTTGGGCAACAGCATCTCGTACGACACGCCCATCACCGAGCTGGTGGTCGAGCGCCTGGCGGTTACCGTGCCGCTGGCCGTGATGGCCATGCTGCTCACCACGGTGCTGGCGCTGAGCCTGGGCTTGTATGCGGCGTCGCGCCACAACAGGGTGGGCGACCTGAGCGTGATGGTGGCCAGCCAACTCGGCATCGCCATCCCGAACTTCTGGTTTGCCATCCTGCTGATCCTGCTGTTCGCGGTCAAGCTGCAATGGTTTTCGGCCGGCGGCTTCACGGGGTGGATTGAGGACCCGTGGGAGTCTTTCATGTCCCTGGTGCTGCCTGCCGTCGCGCTGGCCGTGGTGCAAGCGGCCATCCTCACCCGCATCACCCGCTCGGCCGTGCTCGACGTGCTGCGTGAAGACTTCGTGCGCACCGCGCGGGCCAAGGGCCTGAGCCAGCGCGCGGTGTTGTGGCGCCACGTGCTGCGCAACGCGTTCGTGCCGGTGCTCACGGTGATGGGCCTGCAGTTCGCCAATTTGCTGACCGGCACCATCGTCATCGAAAACGTGTTCTCGTTGCCCGGCCTGGGGCGGTTGGTGTTCCAGGCGATCGCCAACCGCGACCTCGGCGTGGTGCGCAACGTGGTGATGCTGCTGGCAGCGTCGGTGATCGCGATCAACTTCGTCGTCGACGTGTTGTATGCGGTGGTCGACCCGCGGCTGAAGGCGGGTGCGGCGTGAGTGCGCCGGGCCGCCCCAAGTGCGAACGCTCCCGCTTGGCGGGACGGCGCGCAGCGCCAAAGGTGCGCCCATGACCGCGTTTGCCACACGCGCGCTGCACCACAAAAGCATGCTGATCGGCGGCGCGCTGGTGGCACTGCTGCTGTTCACCGCCGCGCTGTCCTTCGTGTGGACGCCCTTTCCCGCCACCGACATCGACATCCCCAACAAACTCGCGCTGCCTTCACCCGCCCACTGGCTGGGCACCGACAGCCTGGGCCGCGACATCGTCTCGCTGCTGATCGTGGGCGCGCGCAACTCCATTGCGGTGGGCGTCATCGCGGTGGGCATCGGCATCGGCTTTGGCGTGTTCCTGGGCCTGCTCGCGTCAGCTCGGCGCGGCTGGGTTGAAGAGCTGGTGATGCGCTTCGCCGACTTCACTTTCGCCTTCCCCGCGCTGCTCTCGGCCATCATGCTCACCGCGATTTACGGGCCGGGCCTGGTGACCTCGGTGGTGGCCATCGGCATCTTCAACATCCCGGTGTTCGCGCGCATCACGCGCGCCGCCGCCAATGCGGTGTGGTCGCGCGAATTCGTGCTCGCCGCGCGCGCCTGCGGCAAGGGCCCGACCCGCATCACCATCGACCATGTGCTGCCCAACATCGCCTCGGTGTTGATCGTGCAAGCCACCATCCAGTTTGCCATTGCCATCCTGGCCGAAGCGGCGCTGAGCTACCTGGGCCTGGGCACGCAGCCCCCGCAACCGAGCTGGGGCCGCATGCTCAACGAAGCGCAAACCTTGCTGTTCCAGGCGCCGCAACTGGCCATCTACCCGGGGCTGGCGATTGCGCTGAGCGTGCTGGGGCTGAACCTGATGGGCGATGGGTTGCGGGATTTGCTGGACCCGCGGTTGGCGCGGGCGAGGTGAAGCCGGCCGGGCCGAGGAGTCGCCAGACCGAGTCGCCAGACCGAGTCGCCAGACCGATTTTCCGCATACTGAAAAATAGTCTGGACTAATTTTCAGATGGCACACAATTCGTCAGTCCGGAGTTCACCGGCCAAATCGAAGCGGACCTGACCCGAAAGCTCGTGCTGCTGACTGGCGCCCGTCAGGCCGGCAAGACCACTCTGGCGCGCCAGTTGATGGCCGGCTTCAAGCCGGCGCAGTCCCTGAATTGGGACGTGCCTGCCGACCGCCAGCTCATCGTGCAACACGCTTGGTCGCCCAAAGCCAGGCTGGTGGTGTTCGATGAAATCCATAAGATGCGCGACTGGAAAGCATTCTTGAAAGGCGCTTGGGACGGCCGATCGGACGGGCAGGCCATGCTGGTGACCGGCAGCGCGCGCATGGACACATTTCGGCAAGGCGGTGAATCATTGGCCGGCCGCTACTTCAACTGGCGGCTGCACCCCTTCTCCGTCCGCGAGCTGATGGTGACAGGCGGGCTGACGGCCAGCGCCGCGCTGGAGCGGCTGTTGGCCCGCGGCGGCTTTCCCGAACCGTGCCTCGCCGACAGCGACGCCGACGCCGACCGATGGCGTGCCCAATACGCCACCGACCTGATCCGCGAAGACGTGCTCGAATTCGCGCGCGTGCACGAGCTGCGCACCATGCAGTTGCTGTTCGAACTGCTGCGCGAACGCGTGGGCTCACCGATCACCCTGTCCAAGCTGGCACAGGCACTGCAAATCTCTCCGAACACGGCCACGCGCTATGTCGAAATCCTGGAGGCGCTGTACATCGTCTTCCGCGTGACGCCCTGGCACCGCGACGTGGCGCGAAGCCTTCTGAAGGAACCCAAGATCTACTTCCTGGACACCGGCCTCGTGAAGGGCGACACAGGCATCAAACTCGAAAACACAGTGGCCACCATGCTGCTGAAACACTGCCACCACCGGCAAGACGCCGAAGGCAAGGCCATCACGCTGCACACCATTCGCGACAAGGAGCGCCACGAAATTGACTTCGTGCTGGCCGAAGGCGACAGCGTCACCGACCTCGTCGAAGTGAAGCTCAGCGACGCCACGCCCAGCGCGTACTTGCACCGAATGGCAGAACGATTTTCTGCCGCGCAGGCCGTGCAGGTCGTTGCCGAACTCCGGCAAATGGCGCAGCGCGGAAGGGTGGAGGTCACCGATGCCGCCGCCTGGTTGGGGCGCCTGTCCGCGTAGCGATGATCGGCCCTCTCCACAACCTTGAGGAGACGCGCCACGACCGGAACTCGCAGCAGCCCATAGCATGCGGCCACCCATCTCTGGCGGAACAACACGGCCATGAGCCAGACCGAGCGCCTGTACAAGCTCAAGAGCCTGCTCGACGCCAGCCAGTGCCTCACCAAGGCGCGGCTGCTCGAAGAACTGGCCACCTCTCCCGCCACGCTGAAGCGCGACATCGCGCACCTGCGCGACCGCATGAACGCGCCCATCGTGTTCGACCGTGAACGCGGCGGCTGGCGACTCGACCGCGCGGCCACCGTCGTCGGCACCCAGTACGAACTGCCCGGCCTGTGGCTCAGCGCCGAAGAGATTCACGCCCTGCTCACCATGCAGCACCTGCTGGCCCACCTGGACGCCGGCGGCCTGCTGGCACCGCACATCGAGCCGATGATGAAGCGGCTGCGCCAGATGCTGGTGGCGCCGGGCAAAGGTGCCCCCACGCATGAGGAGCTGACGCGCCGCATCCACGTGCAGACTGTCGGCGCGCGCAAGCTGCACCTGCCGCACTTTCAAGCCGTGGGCACCGCGCTGCTGCGCCGCCAACGCCTGCAGATCGAGTACCACGGGCGCGGCAGCAACCTCGTGCAGCCGCGCGAGGTGTCGCCGCAGCGCCTGATCCACTACCGCGACAACTGGTACCTGGACGCCTGGTGCCACCTGCGCCAAGCGCTGCGCAGCTTCAGCGTAGATGCCATCCGCCAGGTGCAGGTGCTCGATCAAACAGCCATCGACGTGCCCGAGACAGAGCTCGACAGCGTGCTCGGCGCCGGCTACGGCATCTTTGCCGGGCGCGAAGTGCAATGGGCGAAACTGCGCTTCACCCCCGACCGCGCCCGCTGGGTGGCCGCCGAAACCTGGCACCCGCTCCAGAAAGGCCGCTTCGATGCCGACGGCCACTGGCTGCTCGACCTGCCCTAC
>JANNDW010000230.1:0-3688 GCA_031378125.1 Methylibium sp.
CACGATGCAAGCGCTGATCTCCGTCTCCGACAAAACCGGCGTGCTCGCCTTGGCGCGCGCACTGCATGCGCTGGGCGTCAAGCTGCTGTCCACCGGCGGCACCGCCAGGCTGCTGGCCGAGGCCGGATTGCCGGTCACCGAAGTGGCCGAGCACACGGGCTTTGCGGAGATGCTGGACGGCCGAGTGAAGACCTTGCACCCGACGATCCACGCCGGCCTGCTGGCGCGCCGCGACGTGCCCGAGCACATGGCCGCGCTGCTCAGGCACGACATCGCCCCCATCGAGCTGCTGGTGGTCAACCTGTATCCGTTCGAGGCAACCGTTGCCGAGCCCGATTGCAGCCTGGATGACGCCATCGAGAACATCGACATTGGCGGCCCGGCGATGGTGCGTTCGGCGGCGAAGAACTGGAAAGACGTGGCGGTGCTGACCGACGCCTCGCAATACGCCGAGGTGCTGGCGGAATTGAAGGCAAATGGCGTGGTCAGCGCGGCGACGAAGTTCGCGCTGTCGGTGGCGGCGTTCAACCGCATCGCCATCTACGACGGCGCCATCAGCGACTACCTGTCGTCGCTGCAACCCGATGGCACGCGCACTGAGTTTCCTTCCCAGAGCAACCGCCGCTTCGTCAAGCTGCAAGACCTGCGCTACGGCGAGAACCCGCACCAGCGGGCCGCGTTCTACCGCGACCCGCACCCGGCGCCGGGTTCGCTGGTCACCGCACGTCAATTGCAGGGCAAGGAACTCTCGTACAACAACATCGCCGACGCGGATGCGGCCTGGGAATGCGTCAAGAGCTTCGGCCCGCAGGACGCGCCGGCTGCCTGCGTGATCGTCAAGCACGCCAACCCGTGCGGCGTGGCGCTGGGGCAAAGTGCGGCGCAGGCTTACGAAAAGGCCTTCAAGACCGACCCGACCTCGGCCTTCGGCGGCATCATCGCGTTCAACTGCGAGCTTGATGCGGCCGGCGCCGTGCTGGTGGCCAGGCAGTTCGTGGAAGTCTTGATCGCACCGAGCTTCACGCCGCAAGCGCTGACAGTGTTCGCAGCCAAGCCCAACACGCGGGTGCTGCAGATCGACCTTCCGCCCGGCGAGTCGTCGGCGCGAGACCAGGGACGCAACGCGCAGGACATCAAGCGCGTCGGCTCGGGCCTGTTGATTCAGACTGCCGACAACCATGAGATGAGCTTGGGCGAACTCCGGGTCGTCACGACGAAACAACCCACGCCCGAGCAGATGAACGACCTGCTGTTCGCATGGAAGGTGGCCAAGTACGTGAAGAGCAACGCCATCGTGTTCTGCGGCGGCGGCATGACGCTGGGCGTGGGCGCCGGCCAGATGAGCCGCATCGACTCGGCCCGCATTGCCAGCATCAAGGCCGCGAACGCCGGGCTCACACTGAAAGGATCGGCCGTCGCCAGCGATGCGTTCTTCCCGTTCCGCGACGGCCTGGACGTGGTGGTCGACGCCGGCGCCGCCTGCGTCATCCACCCCGGCGGATCGATGCGTGACGACGAGGTCATCCAAGCGGCCAACGAGCGTGGCGTTGCGATGGTGTTGACGGGCGTGCGGCATTTCCGGCACTGAATCGCGCGGCCGGTCACGGCGGGTGGGGTGTTTCGCCACGGCGCGCCGCTACCATCGGCAGCCATGACGTTGCCCGAGGCCGCCGGCCTGATCCTGTCGTTTGCGGCACGCCTCATCACCGGGGCGCAAGGCCATTGGCATGGTTGCCCGCCCAAGGCCGAGCAGCGCATTTACTTCGCCAACCACCAGAGCCATTTCGACTGGGTGCTGATCTGGGCCTCGTTGCCGCGCGAGCTGCGCGCGATGACACGCCCGATCGCGGCGCGCGACTACTGGACGTCGACTCCCTTCAAGCACTGGATCACTCGCGAGGTGTTCAACGCGGTGTACGTGAGCCGCACCCGCACGAAGGCCGGCTCCGCTGACGGCAGCGACGACGAAGACCCGCTGGAGCCGCTGATGGAAGCGCTGCGCAACGGCGACTCGCTGGTGATCTTTCCGGAAGGAACGCGCGGCAACAAGGACGAGCCGGCCTCGTTCAAGGCCGGTCTGTTCCATTTGGCCGAAGGGTTTCCGGGCGTGCAGCTGATCCCGGCCTGGATCGACAACGTGCAGCGCGTCATGCCCAAGGGCGAGGTCGTGCCGGTGCCCATTTTGTGTTCGGTGACCTTCGGCGCGCCGCTGCAGCTGCGGGCCGATGAAGACAAGCGCGTTTTTCTGGATCGGGCGCGTCGGGCCGTGATCGCGCTGCGGGACATTCACTGATGGGCGCGTTGCGCGACTTGAGCGTCTCGCAGCAGGTCGGCCTGCTGTTCGTGGCCCTGTTCGGCGTGCTGGCGCTGGTGACGTTCGTCGCCTTCACCCGCACGCTGCGGGACCAGCCGCCTGAGCAACAGGAACGGCAAGAGCGCTTCACCCGCGACCTGCGTGCGGTATGGGTGGGCGCGGTGATGTTCTGGCTGGCCTGGGCGTCCGGCGCGTTTGTCTCGACCTTGCTGTTCGGGGTGCTGTCGTTTCTGGCGCTGCGCGAATTCGTGACGCTGACGCACACGCGGCGTGGCGACCACCGCAGCCTGCTGCTGGCGTTCTTCATCGTGTTGCCGCTGCAGTACGTTCTCGTCGGCTGGCAGCTGTTCGACTTGTTCACCGTGTTCATTCCGGTCTACGTGTTCCTGGCCATTCCCGTCGTCAGCGCACTGGGCAACGACCCGAAGCGCTTTCTGGAGCGCACCGCCAAGATTCAGTGGGGCATCATGGTCTGTGTTTACGGCATGAGCCATGCACCCGCGCTGCTGCTGCTGGACCCGCCCAACTATGAAGACCGCGGCGCCTTCATGGTGCTGTATCTAGTGGGCGTGGTCGCCATCGCGCAAATCGCGCAAGAGGCCGCGAGCCGCCGCATGCGCCGCCGCCCGGCGGCGCGCGCCATCAGCCGGTCGTTTTCCTGGCGCGCCTGGTTGATCGGTGCGCTGAGCGCCGCCGTGCTCGGTGCCTTGTTGTACTGGGCCACGCCGTTCAAACCGGTGCCCGCGCTGGTGATGGGTTTTCTGGCCGGCGGCAGCGGCACACTGGGCGAATTTGTCATGAAGGCATTGAAGCGCGATGCCGGTGTGCAAAGCTGGGGTGGCAAGGGCTCGGTCACCGGGGCGGTGGGTTTGCTCGACCGCGTGGCGCCGCTGTGTTTTGCGGCGCCGGTGTTCTTTCATGCGGTGCGCTGGTACTTCGGGTGGTGAGCATGCGCATCCTCGGCATCGACCCCGGCCTGCGGGTCACCGGCTTCGGCGTCGTCGAAACCGAAGGCTCCAAGCTGCACTACGTGGCCAGCGGCACGATCAAGACCGACTCGGTTCACATCGGCCAGTTGCCGGCGCGCCTGAAGATCATCTTCGACGGCGTGCGCGAGGTGGCCGCGCGCTACCAGCCGACCTGTTCAGCGGTGGAGATCGTGTTTGTCAACGTCAACCCGCAGTCCACGCTGCTGCTGGGCCAGGCGCGCGGCGCGGCGCTGACGGCGCTGGTCTCCAGCAACATCGAGGTGGCCGAGTACACCGCGTTGCAGATGAAGAAGGCCATCGTCGGGCATGGCCGGGCGGCCAAGGAGCAGGTGCAGGAAATGGTGATGCGGCTGCTGTCGCTGCCCGGCTTGCCGGGCAAGGATGC
>JANNDW010000258.1:0-13968 GCA_031378125.1 Methylibium sp.
TGCCCTTGGCGGCCCAGTCGCGGCTGGAGCCGGTGCCGTACTCTTCGCCACCGAAGACGATGGTGGGCGTGCCCGCGGCCATGTACTTCATCGCGGCGTCGTAGATGAACATCTTCTCCCCACCGGGCTGGAACAAGGTCACGCCGCCTTCTTCGCGCGAGCCGTCGGCGCCGGCCGGGATCATCAGGTTCTTCACCCGCACGTTGGCAAAGGTGCCACGCACCATCACGTCGTGGTTGCCGCGGCGCGAGCCGTAGGAGTTGAAGTCGGCGCGCATCACGCCGTTTTGCTTCAGCCAGGCGCCGGCGGGCGATGCCTCCTTGATGGCGCCCGCGGGCGAGATGTGGTCGGTGGTGATCGAGTCGCCGAACAGCGCCATCGCGCGCGCGCCGGTGACGCCCGCGGCCGCGGCGCCGGGCTTCATCGTGAAGCCGTCGAAGAACGGCGGCTTGGCGATGTAGGTCGAGGCCGGCCAGTTGTAGACCTGCCCCTTCACGCCCTGGATGTTTTCCCACAGCTTGCCGGGTTTCGTAGCGACCTTGTCGTAGTTCTCCTTGAACGCCTTGCCGTTCATCGCGTACTTCATCAGCGCGTAGATCTCGTCGCTGCTGGGCCACACGTCGCCGAGGTACACGTCGCGCCCGCCCTTGCCCTTGCCGAGCGGCTCGGTCATCACATCCTTGAGCACCGTGCCGGCGATGGCATACGCCACCACCAGCGGCGGGCTGCACAGGAAGTTGGCCTTCAGGTTCGGGTGGATGCGCGCTTCGAAGTTACGGTTGCCCGACAGCACCGCCGCACACACCAGGTCGTTCTTCGTGATGGCCTCGTTGAACTCGGGCCGCAGATCACCGGCGTTGCCGATGCAGGTGGTGCAGCCGTAAGCCGCGACGTTGAAGCCGAGCTTTTCGAGGTAGGGCAGCAGGCCGGCCTTTTCGAGGTATTCGGTGACGATGCGCGAGCCGGGCGCGAGTGAGGTCTTGATGTGCGGCTGCACCTTCAGGCCCGCTTCGACGGCCTTCTTGGCCAACAGGCCCGCGGCCAGCAGCACGCTCGGGTTGGACGTGTTGGTGCACGAGGTGATGGCCGCGATCAGCACATCGCCATTGCCCAGTGACAAATCGCCCACCTTGGGTTGTGCCGACGCGGCCTCGGACTGGGCCGCTTCGAGCGTCGGACGGTTGGCGACCATCTCGACCACCTGGCGCGGCGCGCCGGGTGGCGCGGCGGGCGCCGCGGCAGGCACTGTGTCGCCCCCATCCTGCGCGCGCACCAGACAACGGGTGTGCAGGTTTGCGGCCGGCTGGTTGAAGCCATTCTCGGTCGGAGGCTTGCTGAACAGCGACGTGAACTGCGCCTTCACATTGCCGAGTTCGATGCGGTCCTGAGGGCGTTTCGGGCCCGCCAGGCTGGGCGTGACCGTGCCGAGGTCGAGCGTCACGACCTGGGTGAAGTCGATCTCGCCGGCCCGGGACACGCCGTACATTTTTTGCGCCTTGAAGTAGGACTCGAAGGCTTCGATTTCGCTCTTGCTGCGGCCGGTGCCCTTGAAGTAGTCGATGGTCTTGTCATCGACCGGGAAGAAGCCCATCGTGGCGCCGTATTCGGGTGCCATGTTGGCGATGGTGGCGCGGTCGGGCAGGGCCAGCGTGGCGGTGCCGGCGCCAAAGAATTCGACGAACTTGCCGACCACTTTTTCCTTGCGCAGAATTTCGGTGACGGTGAGCACCAGGTCGGTGGCCGTCACGCCTTCGCGCAGTTTGCCGCTCAGCTCGAAGCCCACCACATCGGGCGTCAAAAAGTACACCGGCTGGCCCAGCATGCCGGCTTCGGCTTCGATGCCGCCCACGCCCCAGCCCACCACGCCGATGCCGTTGATCATGGTCGTGTGGCTGTCGGTGCCGACCAGCGAGTCGGGGTAATAAATGCTCTTCGGGCCGCCCGAGGACTTGGCGGCGCGGGTCTTGTGCACGCCGCGCGCCAGGTATTCCAGGTTGACCTGGTGCACGATGCCAAAGCCCGGCGGCACCACGCCGAAGGTGTCGAAGGCCTGCATGCCCCACTTCATGAACTGGTAGCGCTCCTGGTTGCGCTGGAACTCCAGTTTCATGTTCAGGTCCAGTGCGGCCTTGGTGCCGTAGTGGTCGACCATGATCGAGTGGTCCACCACCAGGTCCACGGGGACGAGCGGCTCGATGGTCTTGGGGTCTTTGCCCATCGCGGCGGCCACGTTGCGCATGGCCGCCAGATCGGCCAGCAGCGGCACGCCGGTGAAGTCTTGCAACACCACGCGGGCGACGACGAACGGAATCTCGTCGTTGCGTGCCGCAACGGGCTTCCAGTTGGCGAGCTGCGCCACGTGTTCGGGGGTGACCTTCTTGCCGTCGCAGTTGCGCAGCACCGATTCGAGCACGATGCGAATCGACACCGGCAACCGGTTCACGTTCGGGTAGGTTTTGGCCAGCTCCGGCAGCGAGTAAAAACCGCCTTCCTTGCCCGATGCGGTCTTGAAGGTCTTCAGGGTCTTGGCAAAGACCTGGGTGGGGGCTGTCTTGAGCATGGCGGTTAGCTTCCAGAGTGAGTGGCGCGGAACAGGTGGGTTATTGTGGCAGCCCCCTATGACAGCTGCGGCAGGTAGCGCACCGACAGCACGCCGGTGATGGCGCGGATCTCGTCCAGCACCTTGCCGTCCACAACGCTGTCCACGTCGACCAGCGTGTAGGCCATGTCGCCGCGCGACTTGTTGACCATGTTGTGGATGTTCAGCCCAGCGTTGGCCATGGCGGTGGAAATTTGCCCCAGCATGTTGGGCACGTTGGCGTTGGCAATGGCCACACGGTAAGTCGATTCGCGCGCCATGCTCACGTGGGGAAAGTTCACCGCGTTGGCCACGTTGCCGTGCTCCAGGTAGTCGCGCAACTGGTCGGCCACCATGATGGCGCAGTTCTCTTCGGCCTCGCGGGTGGAGGCGCCCAGGTGCGGCAACGCGATCACGCGCTCATGGCGGTTCAGGGCCGGGCTGGGAAAGTCGCACACGTAGTTCGCCAGCTGCCGGGTTGCCAGCGCCGCGAGCACAGCCTGCTCGTTCACGATGCCCTCGCGGGAGAAGTTCATCAGCACGGCACCGGCTTTCAGCTGGCCCAAGTTGCCGGCGTTCACCAGATCGCGGGTGGCGTCGATCAGCGGAACATGAAGGCTGATGAAGTTGGCCTGCTTGAGCACCTCGGCCACGCTGCCGGCTTTCTTTACCTGCGCGGGCAGGCTCCAGGCCGCGTCCACGGTGATGTGCGGGTCGAAGCCCAGCACGTCCATGCCGAGCTTGATGGCGGCGTCGGCCACCAGGCAGCCTATCTTCCCCAGGCCGACGATGCCCAGCGTCTGGCCCGCCAGCTCGAAGCCGGCGAAGGCCTTCTTGCTTTCTTCAACGGCCTTGTCCATGTCGGGCAGGGCCGGGTCCAGCGCGGCGACAAAACGCAGCGCGGGTGCCAGGTTGCGCGAGGCCATCAGCATGCCGGCCAGCACCAGCTCTTTCACCGCGTTGGCGTTGGCGCCCGGTGCGTTGAACACCGGCACGCCACGCGCGCTCATCGCGTCGACCGGGATGTTGTTGGTGCCCGCGCCGGCCCGGCCGATCGCGCGCACGCTGGCCGGGATGTCCATGGCATGCATGTCGGCCGAACGCACCAGCACGGCAACCGGTTGCGCCACATCCTTGCCCACCGCGTAGCGATCGGCCGGCAGGCGCTTCAGGCCGTTGGCCGAGATCGGGTTCAGCACCAGCACCTCGAAGCGGCCGGTGGCCAACGCGCTACGCATGGCTGGCCTCGAATTCCTTCATGTAGGCGACCAAGGCCTTGACGCCCTCGACCGGCATGGCGTTGTAGATCGACGCGCGCATGCCGCCCACCGAGCGGTGGCCCTTGAGCTGCACCATGCCGCGTGCCTGCGCGCCTTTCAAAAATGCCTCGTCGAGCTTTTCATCAAACAGCTTGAAGGGCACGTTCATCAGCGAACGGTCCTCGCGTGCCACCGGGGTCGAATAAAACCCGGTCGCGTCCAGGTGGTCGTACAGGATCGCGGCCTTGCGCCGGTTGTGCAGCTCCATCGCCGCCAGACCGCCCCGCGCCTTGATCCAGTTGAACACCAGGCCGGCGATATAGATCGAGTAAGTGGCCGGCGTGTTGAACATCGAGTCGTTGTCGGCCTGTTGCTTGTAGTCGAAGGCCGACGGCGTGATGGGCAGCGGCTGGCCGATCAGGTCATCGCGCACGATCACGATGGTGGCACCGGCAGGGCCGATGTTCTTTTGCGCGCCGCCGTAGATCAGCCCGTAGCGGCTCACGTCGACGGGCCGCGACATGATGTTGGACGACATGTCGGCCACCAGCGGCACGTCACCGGTGTCGGGCGTCCAGTGGTATTCGACACCGCCGATGGTTTCGTTCGAGCAGATGTGCACGTAGGCGGCGTTCGGGTCCAGCTTCCAGTCGCGCTGCTTGGGCACGCTTGTGAAGTTGCCGGCCTCGGCGCTGGCGGCGACGTTGACCTGGCAGTATTTCTTCGCCTCCTTGATCGACTTTTTCGACCACTCGCCGGTGTTGATGTAGTCGGCACTGGTGCGCCCGCGCAGCATGTTCATCGGCACGATGGCGTTTTCGCCGATGGCGCCGCCCTGCATGAACAGCACCTTGTAGTTGGCCGGCACCTGCAACAGCTCGCGCAGCAGGTTCTCGGCTTCGGCGTGGATGGCGATGAACTCCTTGCCGCGGTGGCTCATTTCCATCACCGACATGCCCGAGCCATGCCAGTCCAGCATCTCGTCGGCGGCCTGGCGCAGCACGCTTTCGGGCAGCGCGGCCGGGCCGGCGCTGAAGTTGAATACACGTGTCATCAAAAAATCTCCGCAAAAGGACAAGGGGGTGCAACTGGTCGAGGAATGGGGCGCCAGCTTAGCCGATGCCCGGCACGACAATCCATGCGCCCGCAGCTTGGAGTATCTTGCGCGGCATGAGCGAATCCACATTTTTCTGGCACGACTACGAAACCTTCGGACGCGTGCCGCGCCGCGACCGGCCGGCCCAGTTTGCGGGTGTGCGCACCGACGCCGACCTGAACGAGGTGGGTGCGCCGGTGATGCAGTACTGTCAGCCTGCAACTGACTTCCTGCCCGACCCGCAGGCCTGCCTGCTCACCGGCATCCTGCCGCAGACCTGCCTGGAGCAGGGCCTTCCCGAACATGCCTTTGCCAATATCGTGGAGCAGCACCTGGCCAAGCCGGGCACCGTGGGCGTGGGCTACAACTCGATCCGCTTCGACGACGAGGTGACGCGCCACCTCTTCTGGCGTTGCCTGATCGACCCCTACGCCCGCGAGTGGCAGAACGAATGTGGCCGCTGGGACTTGCTGGACGTGGTGCGTTGCACCTGGGCGCTGCGCCCCGAAGGCATCGAGTGGCCACTGCATGACGACGGCCGCCCGTCATTCAAGCTCGAACACCTGAGCCGCGCCAACGGCCTGGCGCATGAGGCCGCGCACGATGCCTTGTCCGACGTGCGCGCCACCATTGCGCTGGCCCGGCTGATCAAGTCGCGCCAGCCCAAGCTGTGGGAGTTCTGCTTGCGCCTGCGCAACAAACACGAGGTGGTCAAGGAAATGGCGCTCGCGCAGGGCCAGGGCCTGCCGTTCCTGCACATCTCGGGCATGTACGCGGTGGAGCGCGGCTGCACGGCCATCGTCTGGCCGCTGAGCCCGCACCCGACCAACAAGAACGAAGTCATCGTCTGGGACCTGGCGCATGACCCGTCGGAGCTGTTCACGCTGAACGTCGAAGCCATTCGCCGCCGCCTGTTCAGCAAGGCCGATGAGCTGCCCGAAGGCGAGACGCGCTTGCCCATCAAGACCATCCACATCAACAAGTCACCGGTGGTGATCGCCAACCTGAAGACGCTGAGTGCGGCGACGGCCGCGAAGTGGGGGCTGGACGTGGCACTCGCGCTGCGGCATTCCGAGCTGGCCGTACAGCGTGGCGGCACGCTGGCCGGCGTGTGGCCGGCGGTGTTCGAGCGCCCCGCGCCCGAGCATGCGCCGGATGTGGATGAGGACCTGTATGGCGGCTTCGTCGGCAACGAAGACCGCCGCACCCTGCAGCGCCTGCGCGTGCTCAGCCCTGAACAGCTCGCGAGCAAACGGCCGGCGTTCGCCGACCATCGGCTCGATGAATTGCTGTTTCGCTACCGGGCGCGCAATTTCCCCGCCACGCTGAGCGAGCCCGAGCAGTCGCAGTGGCAACAACACCGCGCGCACCGATTGCACGATGGCGCCGGGGGAAGCCAGACGCTGGCAGCGTTTTTCGAGCAGATCGATGCGCTCGGTGAGTCGGCCGACGAGCGTGGGCAGGACATCCTGGGCGCGCTGGTCGACTACGCCACGGAGATCGCGCCAGACCACGACTGATCCGGCACCGAGTGCTGGGCGCACCCATGGAGGCGCAATAATTGCCTTCGTGGTGCGATTCAAGTCTTGCAGGGTGCAAGAGGCGGCACCGAAGAAAAACACACGCCGGAGACAAGCATGGATCAAGTCAAGCAGGGCACGGACGCCCTGTTCATTTTGTTGGGCGCCATCATGGTGCTGGCGATGCATGCGGGCTTTGCCTTCCTCGAACTCGGCACGGTGCGCAAGAAGAACCAGGTCAATGCACTCGTCAAGATCCTGGTCGACTTTTCGGTCTCGACCATCGCTTACTTCTTCATCGGCTACAGCGTGGCTTACGGCATCGGGTTCCTGACTGGCGCCGAGACACTGGCGCAGAAGAACGGCTTCGAGCTGGTGCGCTTTTTCTTCCTGCTCACCTTCGCGGCGGCGATTCCGGCCATCGTTTCGGGCGGCATTGCCGAGCGCGCACGCTTTGGCCCGCAACTGGTGGCCACCGCTGTGCTCGTCGGGCTGGCGTATCCGTTGCTCGAAGGCGCGGTCTGGGGCGGCAAGTTCGGCGCGCAGGGCTGGATCAAGGACCTGACGGGGGCCGAGTTTCATGATTTCGCCGGCAGCGTGGTGGTGCACACCTTCGGCGGTTGGGTTGGGTTGGTGGCGGTGGTGTTGCTCGGGGCGCGCAGCAACCGCTACCGCAAGGACGGCGGCATCAGCGCGCACCCGCCGTCGAGCATTCCGTTCCTGGCGCTGGGGGCCTGGTTGTTGGCGGTGGGCTGGTTCGGCTTCAACGTGATGAGCGCCCAGACCATCGACAAGATCTCCGGCCTGGTGGCGGTGAATTCTCTGATGGCGATGGCCGGTGGCACCTTGGTGGCCACGCTGCTGGGCCGCAACGACCCGGGCTTCGTGCACAACGGTCCGCTGGCCGGGCTGGTGGCGGTGTGTGCGGGATCGGATGTGATGCACCCGGCCGGCGCGTTGGTGGTGGGCGGTGTGGCGAGTGCGATCTTCGTCTCGATGTTCACCTTGACGCAGAACCGCTGGAAGATCGACGACGTGCTTGGCGTCTGGCCGCTGCACGGCTTGTGCGGCGCCTGGGGCGGCCTGGCCTGCGGCATCTTCGGCGCCCAGGCGCTGGGAGGCCTGGGCGGCGTGAGCATCGGCGCACAGGTGGCCGGCACGCTGATGGGCATCGGGTGGGCGCTGGTGGCGGGCTTGCTGGTGTATGGCGGCATCAAGCTCGTGACGCCGTTGCGGTTGACGCTGGAAGAAGAATACGAAGGTGCCGACCTGTCGATCCACCGCATCGGCGCCACGCCGGAGCGCGAAGCGAACTGGTGATGCGAACATGGCCTCGCCCAACCGCGAGGCCGGTTGATCCTCAGGCGCCGGCCTTCTCGACCGCGCCGCTGAACTCCTCGATCTTGTCGAGATTCTGGTCGAGCATCAGCAGGGTTTTTTGAAACAGGAAACTGGGTTGAAGCAGACCGAACTCAGGAAGCCTTCGACACCATGACCTTCAAGCCCTTGAAGTCGTGTCGAAAAAGCCGTCGTCACGGGTGATCAGCGCATTGCATTGCAGCAAGGCGTGAGCGCCGACGATGAAATCGGGCGCGGTGCGCGGCGAGGCCGGGCGCCGGCCGGCGGCTCGCAAGCGCGCGTTGTACTTGCGCTGCATTTCGCCAGAGCGAACGGCCGCACGCTGGTCGACCGCGGCGAAGCGAACGCCGATGTCTTCCAGCACGTCGAGCACCTCGGAGCCCGATCCGAGGCCGGCGGTGAGTTCGCTGAGCACCACGTCGCACACCACCACCGGCGCGTTGGTCAGCGCCAGGCGCAGCGCGGCTTCGGCCGCGTCGGCGCGCGGGCCGTCGCCCAGCAGATCGATGAGAACGTTGGTGTCGAGGGCGATCATTCAAGGCACCGGCAAGATCAAGGGTCGACCGGGTCGCCTGGCGCACGGCCGCGCAGCTCGCGCATCACGTCATCGGTGGTCACGCCCTTCGGAAGCTTGAAGCGCCCGCGTGCGCGGGAGATCGCGTCGTCGACGCTTTTGCGCAACACGATGCGCCCGCCCTCTGGTTCGACTTTCAGCGTGGTGCCTTTGACCAAACCCAGCGCGTCACGCACCGCCTTGGGCAAGGTGATCTGGCCGCGTTCGGCAACGGTGGCTTCCATGGCGAACTCCAAACAGACCCGAGCCGGTCATAGGTACGCTTGTAGCGTAGATACTCTTTCGCCCGTGCTGGCGCCGGCTTCGTTGCGGTGACGGAAACTGTTCTGCACGGGGCTGTCGACGCAGCGTCGCCATCGCGCCGCAGAAAAAAGTGGCGCCGACGTGCGGGACGTTCGGCGCCATTGGGCCGCCGCGGCGTTGCGGGCGGCTGCGTGCGGGAGAAGAGTCTTCAGCTCTTCTGGCTCGGATGCACGCAGTTGTCAACCATGCGCTGGCCCACCTTGGAGTTCATCAACATCGACTTCGTGCCGATTTGCAGCCACATCACGCCGTTCTTCTTGTCCTCCAGGCGCACGGCACCGGTGGTCGTGTCTTCCGGCACCATGGTGTAGCTCTGGTTCTTGTGGCCGACCTTGAACATGCCGGGTTTGCCATCGATCGGGTCGACGCTGACCTGCTGGTTCAGCTCGCAGTCGGCCTTGCCGGTGTTGACGCGCTTGGCTGTTTCGAGCTGGCTGGCGCTGAGCGTTACAGCAGCCGCGGCGGCGACGGGAGCGGCGGCGCCCTTCGCTTTCGGCGCGGGTTTCTTTGCGGCGGCCGGTTTGCTTGCGGCCGGTTTCGCAGCGGGCTTGGCAGGGGCGGTGGCCTGGGCCATGGCGCTGACGGTGAATGCACACAGGGCCGCAGCGGCGGCAATGGCGGAGAGGCGATTCATGAAGGGTTTCCTTTGAGCGGGGAGGAGCGAGATTGTCCAGCGAGTTGCCGCCGACCGTCGCGCCAGGCCGGCATCGGTTTGCAACAAATTGCACGTTGGCAGCATGCCTGTGGCCGTGGCTTTGGTTCAAGCCGATGGATGGTCAAACCAAGCCAGCCGCACTTCTGCCGGCAGGGGCTGGCCCGTTCGGTGGGCTCGTTCCAGCACATGCCAGAAGTAGCGGTAGCTGGCGCGGTCGTGCAGGGTGTCGCGCTGGTGCGTCGGGGCCCAGTCGGCCGCCTGCGCGGCGTGGATGATTTCAATGGCCTGGTCGACCTCGGCCGCGGCGGGTGCAAACGCCTCGACGATGGATCGAATCTGATTCGGGTGGATGCTCCACATGCGCGTGTAGCCGAGTTCGCGGCACGCCTTGCCGGCCGCCTGGGCGACAGCGTGCCGGTCGGTGAACTCGGTGACCACGCCGTGCGACGGCGTCTTGCCATGCGCATGGCAGGCGGCGGCGATTTCGAGCTTGGCGCGCAACACCAGCGGGTGGCTGAACTGGCCGGAGGCGCTCATGGCAGAGGCGGGTATCGCGCCGCGGTGTGCCGCGACGAAGTCCTTCAAGCCGAAGGAGATCGACTCGACGCGGGGGTGGGCGGCAATGCGTTCGACCTCGCGCAGCGCGCCATGGGTCTCGACGAGCACATGCATCGGAATCGACCGCAGGTGGCCATGCACATGCGTCAGGTGGTCGACCACATCGCAGGCGAGGCGCACGTCGTCCGCCCCTTGCGGCTTGGGGATCATCAGGTAGGCCAGGCGGCTGCCGGCGCGGCCGACCAAGGTGTCCAGATCCTGCTCGAACGAGGGGTGGCCCACCGGGTGCACGCGCGCGCCCACACGGCCGTGGCGGTTCAGGCCGGACAACACGGTCTCGGCCACCAGGTTCGCATGCTCGGACTCGCCGCCAATGGGCGCGCCGTCTTCGCAATCGAGCGTCACGTCGAACACGGGACCGAGTTCGGCTTGCAATTCCAGGCTCTTGCGCATGCGCGCCTCGACGCCGCAGTAGTGGTCGCACACCGGCAGGGCCGGCAACCGGTCTTCGGCCTCGAACAAGGCGTCGCGAGGGTGAATCCGGGAGCTCGTCATGGCCTTCGCCGGCGACGGACCAGCACGCAGGTGCTGGTCCGTGCGCGGGTTCAGAGCAAGTGCTTCACGCCTTCTTGTTCTTCGAGCAATTCCTTCAGCGTCAGGTTGATGCGTTCCTGGCTGAACGCATCGACCGCCAGGCCCTCGACCAGTTTGTATTCGCCGCCGGCGGTGGTGACCGGGTAGCCGAATATCACATCCTTGGGGATGCCGTAGTCGCCGTTCGACGCAATGCCCATGGTCACCCACTTGCCGTTGCTGCCCAGCGCCCAATCGCGCATATGGTCGATGGCCGCGTTGGCGGCCGACGCGGCGGACGACAAACCGCGCGCCTCGATGATCGCCGCACCGCGTTTGCCAACCGTGGGCAGGAAGACGTCCTTGTTCCACGCGTCGTCGTTGATCATGGTCTTGACGCTCTTGCCGTCGATGGTGGCAAAGCGGTAGTCGGCATACATGGTCGGCGAGTGGTTGCCCCACACGGCCAGCTTCTCGATGCTGGACACCGGCTTGCCGGTCTTCGCGGCAATTTGCGATGCCGCGCGGTTGTGGTCCAGGCGCAGCATGGCGGTGAAGTTCTTGCGCGCCAGATCGGGTGCGCTTTTCATCGCGATGTAGGCGTTGGTGTTGGCCGGGTTGCCGACCACCAACACGCGCACATTGCGGTTGGCTGCCGTGTTTAGAGCCTTGCCCTGCGCGGTGAAGATCTGCGCGTTGGCGGCCAGCAGGTCCTTGCGTTCCATGCCGGGGCCGCGCGGGCGCGCGCCCACCAGCAGCGCGTAATCGGTGTCCTTGAAGGCGGTCATCGCGTCGCCGTGCGATTCCATGCCGGCCAACAGTGGGAAGGCGCAGTCGTCGAGTTCCATCATCACGCCCTTGAGCGCCTTTTGCGCCTTCTCGTCGGGGATCTCCAGCAACTGCAGGATGACGGGCTGGTCGCGGCCCAACATCTCTCCCGAAGCAATCCGAAACAGCAGGGCGTAGCCGATCTGACCGGCGGCGCCGGTGACGGCGACTCGAACGGGTTTCTTGCTCATGAGAGATCTCCAGGGGAGGGTGATTGACGGGGCAAGGCAGGGGCGCGTCGCAGTGGCAGCGTCGCAGCGGTGCAAGGGGCGTAAGGGCGTAGAGGCGTAGGGGCGTAGAAGGCGTAAGGGGCCAAAGTGTAGGCCAATCGGCGTCCCATCCAAGGAGCCGCCGACAGGGGCCGCCGGCAAGCCGAAGACCCCGCGGACAAGGCGTATTCATTTGTCTTATGCAAGACATCAATCAGTGCTCATGGACGCGATGCACCGGGTGTGCTGCAATCCGGGACATGCCTGCAAGCCCCACCTCAGCGCCCGCCCTTGCCCCGCCGACGCGTGAGCCCGAGCCCGGCTCACCCTCGTTCAGCCCGCTGTACCAGCAGGTCAAGGCGTCGATGACCCGCGGCCTGCAGGGCGGCGAGTGGCGGCCTGGCGAGGCGATCCCCAGCGAGATGGAACTGGCCGCCCGCTTCAAGGTGAGCCAGGGAACCGTGCGCAAGGCGGTCGACGAGTTGGCGGCCGAGAACCTGCTGGTGCGCCGGCAGGGCAAAGGCACTTTCGTCGCAACGCATGCGGAAGAGAAAGTGCAGTTCCGCTTTTTGCGGCTGATGCCCGACGACGGTGACCCCGGCCGCATGGACAGGCGCTTCATCGATTGCCGGCGCATGCGTGCGCCCGCTGACGTGTCCCGGGCGCTGGCGCTGCAGCCCGGCGAGTCGGTGGTTCAGGTGCGCAGGGTTCTGTCGTTTCGTGGCAGCCCGGTGGTGCTGGACGACATCTGGCTGCCCGGCGCCTTGTTCAAAGGGCTCACTGCGGAGCGCTTGAGCGACTACCGGGGCCCGATGTACGGCCTGTTCGAAGCCGAGTTCGGCGTGCGCATGATCCGCGCCGAAGAGAAAATCCGTGCCGTCACGGCGGTTGCGGCCGTGGCGGAACTGCTGGGGCTGCCGCCGGGCGCGCCGCTGCTGGGCGTGGAGCGCTTGTCCTTGACCTACGGCGACAAGCCGGTGGAGTTGCGGCGCGGCCTGTACAACACGGCGACGCACCATTACCGCAATGAGTTGAGCTGAACGCCGCAAAATGCATCTCCCGGGCCGCTGCGGGACTTTGCTGCGATGCAATAATCGTTTTGAAAACCACGCTGGGTTTCCCACCCGGCGTCACAAGAAGGTACGGTATGCCTGAGACCCTTAAACAGCGACCCGGAACCATGCGCTTGGTCGATGCGTTGCAATACCGTTTGCCGCTGGCGGGCGTTGTCTCTATCCTGCACCGCGCCAGCGGGCTGGTCTTGTTTGTGCTGATGCCGTTCATCGTCTGGATGTTCGACACCAGCCTCAGCTCTGAAATCACTTACGGCCAGTTCGTGTCGGTGTTCGCCAACGGCGCCGGCTGGTTTGCCGGCTGGTTCGTCAAGCTTGTGGCACTGGCGCTGATCTGGGCCTATCTGCACCACTTCATTGCCGGGGTACGCCACCTCTGGATGGATGCGACCCACTCGGTGACCAAGGAGTTCGGGCGGCAATCGGCCGTCGTGACGCTGGCGCTGAGCGGGCTGTTGACGCTGGTGCTCGGTTTCAAGCTGTTCTTTTGAGGCACGCGATTCATGGCTGACAACTTCGGATCTCGGCGCATCGTCGTCGGGGCACATTACGGATTGCGCGACTGGCTGTCGCAGCGCGTCACTGCGGTGGTGATGGCGCTGTTCACGCTGGCCCTCGTCGCCCAGGTGCTGTGGGGCGCCGAAATGGGGTACGGCAAGTGGGCCGGTATCTTCTCCAGGCAGTGGATGAAAGCGCTGACCTTCGTGGTGATCGTGTCGTTGCTGGTCCACGCATGGGTGGGCATGCGCGACATCTGGATGGACTACGTGAAACCCATGGTCTTGCGGCTGGCCCTGCAGGTGTTCACCATCGTCTGGTTGGTGGCTTGTGCCGGCTGGGCGATCCAGGTTCTGTGGAGGTTTTGATGCAAGCTGGATCGGTTGTCGGAGCGTCTGTTCGATCTTCTGTGGTCAGGCGCAGGTTCGATGTGGCCATCGTCGGGGCCGGTGGCTCGGGCATGCGCGCGTCGCTGCAACTGGCCCGCGCCGGGCTCAACGTGGCGGTGCTGTCCAAGGTGTTCCCGACCCGCTCGCACACGGTGGCGGCGCAGGGTGGCATCGGCGCGTCGCTGGGCAACATGTCCGAGGACAACTGGCACTTTCATTTCTACGACACGATCAAGGGCTCGGATTGGCTGGGCGACCAGGACGCCATCGAGTTCATGTGCCGCGAGGCGCCCAAGGTCGTCTACGAACTTGAACACCTGGGCATGCCGTTCGACCGCAACCCCGACGGCACCATCTACCAGCGGCCGTTCGGCGGCCACACCGCCAACTACGGCGAAAAGCCGGTGCAGCGCGCCTGCGCCGCGGCCGACCGCACTGGCCACGCGATGCTTCACACGCTGTACCAGCAAAACGTCAAGGCGCGCACCAACTTCTT
>JANNDW010000269.1:0-2614 GCA_031378125.1 Methylibium sp.
GCGATTACCTCGGAAGGAAGACCCGGGGCGGGCGCCCGCTTGTTCCAGGGCTGACCGTTGACCTCGGCTTGTTCCAACCAGTCGCGCACGAACTGTTTGTCATAGCTCGGCGGGTTCACGCCCTCCGCATAGCCCTCAACCGGCCAGAACCGCGATGAATCGGGTGTCAGAACCTCGTCCATCAGTGTCAACGTTCCATTCGAATCCAACCCGAACTCGAACTTGGTGTCGGCAATGATCATGCCTTTGCGGCGCGCGATGGCCGCGGCGGTGCTGTAGAGCCTGATCGACGTGTCCCGCACCCGCGTTGCCAGCTCGTCACCGATCAACTCGCTCATGCGAGCGAAGCTGATGTTCTCATCATGATCACCGTGCTCTGCCTTGGTCGCCGGTGTGAAGACGGGCTCGGGCAGCTTGGCTGCGTTCTTCAGGCCGGGCGGCAGCTGGACGCCGCAGATCGACTGCGTGTCCCGATATTCCTTCCAGCCGCTGCCCGCCAGGTAGCCACGCACCACCGCTTCCATGGGCAGCGGCTTGAGCCGCCTGACCAGCATCGAGCGGCCGCGCACCTGTTCGCGCTCGTTCGGCGCGACCACGGATTCGGGATCGTCGCCGGTCAGGTGGTTGGGCACGATGTGCGCCAGGTGAGCGAACCAGAACAGCGCCATCCGCGTCAGCACTTCGCCCTTGCCAGGGATGGGCTGCCCCATCACAACATCGAAAGCGCTCAATCGATCGGTGGCGATCATCAAAAGTCTGTCGTCGCCCACACGATAGTTGTCCCGCACCTTGCCTCGGGCGAGCAATGGGAGCGAGGTCAGATGAGTTTCAAGCAATGGCGTGGACATGATGGCAGGAGCCGGTGAGGGTGCATTCGTGATCCGCCAAGAGGCCAAGCGGCAAGAGAGCCCTCAGCGGAGTGCCGCCCCGATAATTCTGATTGTATTGATCGGCGCGAGGTGCGCCATGGTCCGCTGGCACCAGCGGATCAATCCGCAAACGGCGCGTGACGAAAAAAAACCCGGCCGGAGCCGGGTTCACACAAATCAAAACCGATTCGGTCAGGGCTTGGTGCCCGTCGGGAATGGCCACGCAGCCTGGGGGCTGAGCGCGGTTTTTGTGGGCGGAACAGTAGCGGCAGCCGGGGCGGCCACTGGTGCTTTCGCAGCCGGCTTTTTCGCGGCTTTCTTCGCAGCAGGCTTTTTGGCCGCCGCTTTCTTCGCCGGGGCCTTCTTCGCTGCGGCCTTCTTCGCCGGAGCTTTCTTCTTCGCTGCGGCCTTCTTCGCCGGAGCCTTTTTCGCCGGAGCCTTTTTCTTCGCCGCGGCCTTTTTCGCCGGAGCTTTTTTCTTCGCTGCGGCCTTCTTCGCCGGGGCCTTCTTCGCCGCGGCCTTCTTCGCCGGCGCCTTCCTTGCAGGCGCCCTCTTCACAGCGGCCTTTTTGACCGCGGGCCTCTTGGCCGCGGCCTTCTTGGCCGGCGCTTTCTTTGCCGCGGACTTCTTGGCCGTAGCCTTCTTTGCAGTTGCCATTACATTTCTCCTTGATCAAGTTGAAAAGAAACTGCCTTGCATCGACGTCTTGTCGACACCCGGCAGCTATTCATCGCCGGAGGTCTGCCCAGGAGGGGCGCCCCAGTACGATGAATCGGGTTGTGGACCGAGTGCGCCGCTTCTGCGTCGTCGCATTTCGCTCCACGAATCTTGATCTCTCACACATGACCTCTTGCTGTGTCGCAACGAGCGAGCGTCAATCCCACGAGAGTGCGCCACCGGATTGGTATTCGATGACGCGGGTCTCGAAGAAATTGCGCTCCTTCTTCAGGTCAATCATTTCGCTCATCCACGGAAAAGGGTTTTCCTCGTTCGGGAAGAGCTCTTCCAGGCCGATCTGCGTCGCGCGCCGATTGGCGATGTAGCGCAGGTAGCCCTTGAACATCGACGCATTCATGCCCAGCACACCGCGCGGCATGGTGTCTTCGGCATAGCGGTATTCCAACTCGACAGCCTTGTGAAACAGGGCCTTGATCTCGGCCTTGAACTCTGCCGTCCAGAGATGCGGGTTCTCCAGCTTGATCTGGTTGATGAGGTCAATGCCGAAGTTGCAGTGCATCGACTCGTCGCGCAGGATGTACTGGTACTGCTCGGCAGCGCCGGTCATCTTGTTCTGGCGCCCCAGCGCCAGAATTTGCGTGAAGCCGACATAGAAGAACAAGCCTTCCATCAGGCACGCAAACACGATCAGCGATTTCAACAGCGTCTGGTCATTCTCTGGCGTGCCGGTATGGAAGTTCGGGTCCATGATCTGGCCGATGAAAGGCAGCAAGAACTCGTCCTTGTCGCGAATTGACGCAACCTCGTTGTAGGCGTTGAAGATTTCGCTTTCGTCCAGCCCCAGCGACTCGACGATGTACTGATAGGCATGCGTGTGGATCGCCTCCTCAAAGGCTTGCCGCAACAGGAACTGCCTGCACTCGGGCGCCGTGATGTGGCGGTAGCTGCCCAGAACGATGTTGTTGGCGGCGAGCGAATCGGCCGTCACAAAGAAGCCGAGATTGCGCTTGACGATGCGCCGCTCGTCTTCGGTCAGGCCATTCGGGTCCTTCCATGTGGCGATGTCG
>JANNDW010000293.1:0-1587 GCA_031378125.1 Methylibium sp.
AGCTGGGCTGGTTTCATCGGGCTACTCCCTTCGGTTGGTTGGCACACTGCCCGCGCTGTTCGGGGGCGGACGAGCGCACTGTGCAGACCGAAAGCCCTGGGCGCATCACTACAAGTCGTGATGGATGCTCGCGCTGACCCCCTGATCGCGGGGGCCCTTTGCATCATCAGTTCCGGCGATGCCTGGCAGCACATTGATCGCTAGACTCCGCTGCACGCGGCCTTCGCTCGGTGGCCGACGCCCGTTTCCGTCGCGAGGGTGCCACCCGCATGAACCACCGTGAGCTTGCCGTCCACACTGCTGCGAAAGAGCAGCCGCTCATCCAGGCGTTTGTTCAGGAACGGGCCGTCGACATGTTCCTAAGCCAGAACCGCCGCGCCCAGGCCGGCCTTTTTGCCGCAGCGGCCATCGTTGCAGTCGTGTGGTTTGGCCGCACGCATGCGGCCGGTGCGCCGCTGTGGCTGGCGTGCGTCGGCGTCGTCACGCTGCTGCGCTACCTGTATACCGAACGCTGGGTGCGCCAAGGCGGTGTGCAACAGGCGGCATGGCGCATCGCGTTCGTCGTGCTCGTCAACGGCATCTTGATGGCGATTCCGCTGTTGGCCTTCGACCGCCTGTCTGAACTGGAACGTGCCGCGGTGTCGATCATCTTGCTGGCCACGGCAACGGCGTCGGTCGCCACCACATCGGGCCGCAGCCACGTGTATCTCGCCTTCGCGGTGCCTATGCTCGTGCCGCTCGCGCTGGCGTGGGCGCTGGCCCGCCACGACCAGGAGGCCACCGTGGCGGCGTTCGGCATCGCCGCGCTGGTGCTGCTGTTTCTGTTGTTCCTGGTCAGCATTGGCCGGCAGGCCAACCTGGTGTTTGAGGAGTCCTGTCGCTTCCGGTACGGCGAGCAGCAACTCAACGCCGAACTCAAGCAGGCGCTCGAACAGGCGAGCGAATCGAACCGGGCGAAAACGCAGTTTCTCGCCGCCGCCAGCCACGACCTGCGCCAACCGCTGCACAGCATGAACGTGCTCGTCGCCGCGTTGACCTTGCGCGAGCTGGACCCGCGCTCGCGCGAGATCGTGGGCCTGCTCGACTCGGTGAACCAGACGCTGTCCAAGCAGCTCGACGGGCTGCTCGACATCTCCAAGCTGGACGCCGGCACGATCCGGCCCGAGCTGTCGGTACACCGGCTCGATCAGCTGGTGGCGTCGCACCACGCCACCATGGCCCCGGTGGCGCGCGAGCGCGGGCTGAGGTTCACGCTCGACATCGTCGAGCCGGCGAGCGTGCTGGTCGACGGCCCGCTGCTGGGCCGGGCGCTCAGCAACCTGACGGACAACGCCTTCAAGTTCACCCGGCGTGGCGGCACCGTGAGCTTGTCGCTGCGCCGCGAGCAAGGCCAGGCGGTGCTGGCGGTGGCCGATGACGGCATCGGAATCGCGCAGGAAGAGCAGGAACGGGTGTTCCGCGAGTTCTACCAGGTCGGCAACACCGAGCGCGATCGTGCCAAAGGCTTGGGCCTCGGGCTGTCGATCGTGCGCCGGCTGTGCGGCCTGCTCGGCGTGGACCTCAGTCTCGCGTCGCAGCCGGGGGCCG